>JAEDGQ010000109.1 GCA_016297415.1 Treponema sp. | reverse complement strand
CACTCCTTTGCGCCATTTTTCAATACAAAATCAGTTATAATGCGTTTGCCCTGTAGCTTTAGTAAACTACTTTTTTTTCAACATAATTTTTAATATAATATTTTTCGAAAATTACATTAACAGGAAAGGAAAATGGCACTTGATTTATCAAAAATGCGTAATATCGGAATTATGGCTCATATTGATGCCGGAAAAACAACTACAACTGAACGCATTCTTTTTTACACAGGAAAAATTCACAGAATCGGCGAAATTGATGATGGCGCTGCAACAATGGACTTTATGAAACAGGAGCAGGAACGTGGTATTACAATTGCATCTGCCGCAATTACTACTCAGTGGAAAAACCATACAATCAACATTATTGATACACCGGGACACGTAGACTTTACAGCTGAAGTTGAACGCTCTCTCCGCGTCCTTGACGGTGCTGTAGCAGTAATCTGTGCCGTAGATGGTGTTCAGCCACAGACAGAAACTGTATGGAGACAGGCTGACGAATTTAATGTTCCGCGCATGTGTTTTGTAAATAAAATGGACCGTATTGGTGCAGATTTCTTTTATTCAATTAACGACGTAAAAGAAAAATTCGGTGCAAATACAGTTGCTCTTCAGATTCCAATTGGCCAGGGAGAAAAATTTGAAGGTCTTATTGATCTTATCAAAATGAAAGAAATCCGCTGGAATGAAGAAGATGAAGGTGAAACTTTTACAGAAACTGACATTTCAGCAGATAATCAGGCAGAAGCAGATAAATGGCGTGCAAAACTCATTGATGATGTTGCCTCTGTAGATGATGAACTGGGAATGATTTACCTGGAAGGCGGAGACATTACTAATGATATGCTTAAGGCTGCCATCCGTAAGGCTACTATTGCCAGACTTTTAGTTCCTTGTGTTCTTGGTTCTGCCCGCCGCAATAAAGGTGTTCAGCCTCTCATTGATGCAGTAATTGATTATCTCCCATGTCCTACAGATGTACCTGCAGCAAAAGGTCTTCACATTAAAAAAGACAAGGAAGAAGAAGTTGAAGTTCCTTGTGATGATAAAAAAATGCCTCTTGGGCTTGTATTTAAGATTCAGCAGGACCGTGAAATGGGTGCCCTTTGTTTTGTACGGGTATATTCAGGTAAGTTTACAGCTGGCAGCCAGTATCTTAATGTTGGTAAAAAGAAGCGTGAACGGGTAAACCGCATTCTTCGGGTAAATGCCAATCACATGGAACAGATGGATAGTGTTTCTGCAGGTGATATTGCAGTATTTGTAGGTCTTAAACTTGCTTCTACTGGTGATACTCTTGGTTCTGAAGGTTTACCTGTAATGCTGGAAAGCGTTAAGTTCCCTGAACCTGTAATTTCTATTGCTATTGAACCTGAAACTTTAAGTGATAAAGATAAACTTGTTGAAACTCTGGCTATTATGAGCCGTGAAGACCCTACATTTACAAGTCATGAAGATTCAGAAACTGGCCAGCTTATTATCAGCGGTATGGGTGAACTTCATCTGGATGTTCTTGTTACCCGCATGAAGGAAGATTTCGGTGTTAAAGCTAATGCCGGTGCTCCTCGCGTTACATATCGTGAATCTGTATCTTCAGAAGTTGAACACAGTTCTCAGTGGTCAAAAGTGCTTGCCGGAAAAGAAAATTCTGCAGGCCTTACAATTCAGCTTAAACAGAATGAACAGGGAGCTGGAAATACATACAGCTGTACTGTTAACAGAAATGAAATTCCTGAAGATATTTATGATGCAATCAAAACTGGTATTGAAAACTCTTTCAGTTCAGGCATTCAGTATGGATATCCTTGTGCAGATGTAGGCGTTACTGTTACTGATATTGACTGGAATGAACTTACATCAACACCATTTGCATTTACTGCC
Organism: Treponema sp.; assembly: GCA_016297415.1. Lineage (GTDB taxonomy): Bacteria > Spirochaetota > Spirochaetia > Treponematales > Treponemataceae > Treponema_D. The sequence goes on along the minus strand of JAEDGQ010000109.1, from coordinate 3,578 downwards.
TGTGCCGCACAGGCCTTTGATGAAGCTGCCCGCAAAGCAGGTCCTCAGATTCTTGAACCTGTAATGAATGTAGATATTACATGTCCTGTTGAATTTGTTGGAGATGCAATCAGCCAGGTTACACAGCGTGGAGGTATGATCAGCGGTCAGGATTCAAAAGCCTCTGGTGAAATCGTTCACTGTACTGCACCTATGGCAAAGATGTTCGGATTCTCAACAAACCTACGTTCTGTAACCCAGGGAAGAGCAAGCTTCAGTATGGAATTTGCTCACTTTCAGGTTAAACAGGGCGGCCTTGATAACGGTGGTTTTTAACTGATAAATGAATGTTCTGATCGTCTGCATTATAGTTGAAATTTTCTTCCTTGCATTTCTTCTTAAAACAAGATTTGCTTCTGGTAAGATTGCTGATAAAAAACTTCTTGCCATTACTGTTTTGTGTTTCATAAATGCATTTGCCAGTCTCAGCGGGTTTATAAACCTTCGGGGATTTTCAGTACATTCAGTTCTTTTCAAAATCGTCTCCTTGAGCTACGGGCTGGAATGTATAATTTCGGATTATATCCTTATAATTTCAGCCCAGTACCTTCTGAAAGTGGTAAAACTCCGTACAAAAATGACAGATATGGCTTTTGTGCTTTTCTGGATTTTCTGTGGAGTTGATACCCTTATATTCCTGACTAACGGATTTACCAGCTTTGCTTATTCAGGAACTTTAATCGATGCTTTGGAATATCCTGTAACGCCAGTCTATTTTTATCATGATTCAGGTCTGTGGATGACCTTTCATGAGTATTTTAACCTGACACTTGTTCTCCTTATTTTTATTTCCATGCTTTTGAAGTGCTCCACAGTACCACTGGTATATGCCGGAAAATACATTCTTATGGGTGCCTTCTTCCTTGCTGTAAGTCTTTCTGACCTTCTTTCTGAATTTTTTAATTACTCCTTTATTGATGCCCAGATTACCGGTGTTCTGATGAATGCTGTTCCATTTGTTCTGTATCACCAGATTCATTTTTACAGACCCAGATTTCTTCTTTCTTCAATCCGCCGGATGGTATTTGAAAAACTGGGGACTCCTGTAGTTCTTTTTGATGACGAAGATCTTCTGGCTGACTTTAACAGCGATGCTTCCAGTCTTTTTAACCTGGAAAAATCTTTAATCAATCATCTGACATTAACTGATTTTCTTCAGCGTGCTGTTGGAAACCAGATGCGGGAACGTTCAACTTCTGCTGTCGAAGAAGTAACAATCCGCAGTTCAAATGGTACTGATTATGTGTTTAAGCTGGATTATCAGAAAATGAATGATAAGTCTGGTAAAGATTTTGGTACTCTCCTGATTTTCCATGATATTACTGAACTTATAACCCTGTACAACAACATGGAAAAAGCTGCCATGGTGGATCAGCTTACGGGGCTTGCAAGTAAAGTTCATTTAAAAAAGAAAATTACCGAAATAAACCTTTACAGAAAATTTCCCTATACGGCAGTTGTCTGTTCCATTAACGGCATTAACCTTATTTCTGAAGGGTTTGGTGCTGAAACAGGAAACTCAGCAAGAATGCATGTTGCAGATCTGTTGAGAAATCAGCTTCGTGCCAGTGATTTTGCAGCCTCTGTAGATGACAATATGGTTGTCCTTATGCCTGATACTTCCGTTCAGGATGCCGAAGCCGTATTTAAGCGTATTTCCAGAATCTTAAATCACGACAGAACCTTCAATTTTTCACTTTCTTTTGAATTTGGTATTGCGGGGCGTACAAGTCCTGACAGCGATATGCAGCTGACTGTAAGTCAGGCTATGGCAGAAATGCTCAGCAATAAAATGAAAAAAGATGACGAAGTTCATCAGTCAATTGTTGATTCCCTGCAGGAAGCTCTCCGTCTTTCATCATTTGAAACTGAACAGCATTCAAGCCGTGTAAAAGAACTTGCTCTTAGAATTGCAGAAAAACTTAATCTGCCAGAAGACGAACTGGAAAATCTGTCTAATCTGGCAATGTTCCATGATATTGGAAAAATGTCTGTTCCTCCGGAAATTATTAATAAGCCCTCTGATCTTACAGAAGAGGAAAGACGGATTATTCAGCTTCATGTAATTAACGGATACAAAATTGCTGTTGCTTCTGTAGAACTGGCTTCAGTTGCAAGAGGAATCCTCTGTCATCATGAACGCTGGGATGGTAATGGCTATCCAAATGGTTACGCAGGGGAACTTATTCCTTATCTTTCACGAATTGTAAGTGTGGCTGATGCCTTTGATGTAATGACTCATGACAGACCTTATAAAGTTGCTGTTTCTGTAGAAGAAGCACTTACTGAAATAAAAGCACAGCGGGGAAAGCAGTTTGATCCTGTAATTGTGGATGCTTTCCTTTCTCTGGACATCAAAAAAGTTTAATTAAAAAAATGAAAAAATTTTTAAAAAATTACTTTTTTGGTGTTGACTATTTTTTCACAATTCTATAATATAATAATCACTCGCGGGGATGGTGGAATTGGTAGACACGCCAGCTTGAGGTGCTGGTGACGCAAGTCGTGGCTGTTCAAGTCAGCTTCTCCGCAATTCCTAAAGACTGTTCGATTTGAACAGTCTTTTTTTTTTTGCTTTATTTTTTTGGGAGATTTTATATGATTGCAGTTTTTGTAAATTGCGGAGCTATTCTTCTTGGATCTCTTATTGGTATTTTCTTTTCAAAAAGAATTCCTCAGAAAATAACAGATGCCATTCAGCTTGCCTGTGGTGGCGTAACACTGGTTATGGGAATTCAGATGGCATTTAAATACCAGAGCGTTGTATATCTTTCCCTTTCCCTTATTCTTGGTGGAATTTTAGGTACATACTTTGATATGGACGGTAAAATTCTTGCTGTTGGAAAATGGCTGGGAAAAATCTTTCATCAGGAAAGTGATGAAAGTGAAGAAAACTCAGCTGAAACTCTGGATAAAAAAACAGAATTCAGTGAAGGTAAACCTAAAAAGAATTTTGCCTATGCTTTTCTCAATGCTTCCTGTCTATTCTGTGTTGGCGCAATGGCTATTGTAGGTTCCTTTAAGGCTGGTATTGAACAGGATTATTCAATTATTTTCTTAAAATCAATCCTGGACGGTTTTATTGCAATTGGTTTTGCAGCTGCCATGGGAATGGGAACTGCCTTTAGTATTCTTTCTATTTTTCTTTATCAGGGTGGTTTAACTCTGCTTTCTGTTTTTATTGAACCTTATGTAACCACTCAGATGATTAATGAACTTACAGGAAGCGGGGGAGTTCTGATTGTCTTTATTGGTATTAACCTTATGAGAATTAAAAAGATAAAGACAGCAAATTATCTTCCTGCAGTTCTTTTCAGTGTAATTTTTGTTCTTTGCGAACCTTTTGTTATGAAAACTGCCGGACAGGTAAAAGAAAAACTTTTTCCAGACGAAAGCCAAAAAGTAGAACAGATTTCTGAAAATTCAGAAAATCCTTTACCCCCTGAAGTTTTTACTTCTGAAAAAATCAGTAAAATTTAAGAGAGGATGTCCAAAAAGTTCAACTTGCGGTGGTTGAGCTTGTCGAAACCACCATATTT
>JAEDGQ010000108.1 GCA_016297415.1 Treponema sp. | reverse complement strand
TAAATCCACGTTTTTGCAAAAAAATCAGGAGACACAACATATTGTCTAACGCAGATTAAAAGGATGAAGAGGATAAAATTGCGGCTAAGGGGCTGTCCAATAAGTTCAACTTGCGGTGGTTGAGCCACCATCTGCGGTGGTTGAGCTTGTCGAAACCACCATATTTAGTGCAATGGTCATTTCGACAGGCTCAGGAACCACCCTTCGACAGGCTCAGGAACCGCCTGTCGAAGGGCTCAATGACCGCTACAGTCATTACTTTTTGGTCAGCCCCTTAACACAGAAATTAGAACTATTTATTCATAATTGCATCAATTGACTTAATGCAGGCATTTCTAAGTCCGTTTTCTTCCAGGGCTGTAACTCCGCGGATTGTGGAGCCGGCAGGGCTGCATACATTGTCTTTGAGAAGAGCCGGATGTTCGCCTGTGGCAAGCTGCAGCTTTGCGCTGCCAAGAACAGTCTGGCTTACAAGTTTATAGGCTGTGCTGCGAGGAATTCCGTATTTAACGGCAGCATCGGCATAGGCTTCCAGGAAAAGATCCACAAAAGCAGGACCACAGCCGCTTACGGCTCCGCCGATTCCCATAAGGTTGTCTGCCAGTTCTTCAACAACACCCATTTTAGCAAAAAGCTCCATAAGCTCTGCCCGTTCGCCTGCTTTAAGGCTGTTTGATTTTTCAAACAGGAATACACCTTCGCCAACCATGGCCGGGGTGTTTGGCATTACAAACTGAAGGCGCACATCTTTTTCAAGGAATTCAGAATATTTCTTAAAGTTCCAGCCAAGGGCAATTGAAACAAGAGCTTTGCCCGAAAGTTTTTTGCCGATCTGACCAAGAACTTCTTCAATCTGGTAAGGCTTACATGCCATTACAACAGTGTCAGCAGCATCAACAGCTTCTTCCAGAGATTTACATGGAACAAAACCGATTTTTTTAGCGTTCTTTGCAAGTTTTTCCTGATTTGGAGCATAGGCAAAAATATCTGCCTTTGCAATTTTTTTAGACTTAATAAATCCCACAGCCAGAGCCTGAGCCATGTTTCCCATACCAATAAAAGCAACTTTTTTCATCTATATTCTCCTGAGTTTCTGCGGGGTTATGCCCTGCCGGTTTATTTTGAAAGAATCCAGCCATTGAGGGTGTAACGGAGTTTGCCGTATTCAAGCAGATAGACATATCCGTCTGTAATCAAGATTTTACTGTTTCCTTTTACAATTTCAAGATTTTTCGTGTGTGTGGGTGCATTACCGTAATGCATAACTGCCCCGGCAAAAGCTTTTTTAAGGTCTTCAGTTATATCTAAAGCACCAATACTTTTTTTGTTTTCGATTATTATTTCACCGGCATTATAGCTGCTTATATAAAAAGATTCAGCCTTATTGTATCCCTTACAGATAAAAAAATCATTTGAACCTTCAATTTTTAATCCGTCCTTAAACTGTTCTATTGTTTTGTTATAGTGCCACTGTTTTTCAAAACCAAAGGTATTACTAAAAGAAACCTTCATTTTTGGTTCTGATTTTTCAGTATCAGAAAGGGCCTGAGCAATTTCCTTATCTGAGGCATTGGAAATTACATTTTCTTTTTCAGGCACTTTTACAACCCAGGCAATTGAATCCCTGTGAACCTGAATGTTGTCAAAAGCAGTTGTTACAGAAACTTTTTCTTCATCAGAAAATTCTCCGGCAGCATTTTCTGTAATCAATTTTTCCGGAGTGTACATATTGTGTTTTTTGTAGATATTTTCAATAACACGAATCATTGAAGCTTCGCTTACATCAATAAGGTTTACACCTGGAAGACAGGCAACAAGACATAATCCTGCAAAAATTCCAAAGAGAAGGCGTTCCAGATTCATTTCCGGCCGTCTGTTAGAAAGGAAAAGAATAACAATTGCGGCAATACTAAAAATAATATACAGCAGGCTTGCGTAACGGACCTGAGTAAGACCATAAGCATTTACACGGATGCAGAAAGCCACAATCTGAACCACAACAAGGGGAATCATTACAAAAGGGCCGGCTTTACGAAGAATTTTTGTTGCCTTGTTATCAAAAACTATAAGCACAAAAGAAAGTACTAAAAATCCCAGAGTTGCAGAAGAAACAAAAGGATTAAAAGTTCCAGACGGAAGGTTCATCATGCAAAGAGATTTAATAATGTAAGCATAAAGAACTGCAATAAGAACTATGAAGAGAGGAAAGAGGGCGTACAGAAAAATAATTTTGTATGCTTTAGGAATTGAAATGTCTTCACTTTTCTTTGTGGCGTTTGAAACGAAAAAAGGCAGTGCTACAAAAAAAGCAGTAGCAGTCCATGAAGAAGGAACCATGGCTTCAAGAATTTCTTCATTATTGATAATAAGCTTGAAGAATGCCGCAAAAATAAGGCTGCAGGAAGCAGACACACAGAACCACAGGCCAAAACTTGCAGTAAAGGCAATAATGATTCCGGCACCAGTTTTTTCTTTAAGAACAGAAGCAACAATAAAACCTGCAATAAAGAAATAGCAGAGTATTAGTGACCAGAAAGTTAAATAGAAGTAATCATTGTCTTTTCTGCCATGAACGCTGAAAAAATATAAAACAGAAACTGCAGCAGTAACAAGGGCTCCGATTATCGAAGCTTTTTTGTAAGACCAGCTTTTTTTTGCGCACAGTTTTTCGAGGCAGAGAGTCAGTGGAATGGAAACAACTGTGGCCATTGCCAGAGTGTAATTGAGGGAAGCAGCAAAAAACTCTGCTTCATAAGAAAGGAACTGACCAAAAATCCAGTAGAGTACAATTGAAACACCAGTCAAAAAACTGAGGCTCAGAAAAAGTGGAAACCGCTTTAGGAGGGATTTTGCGTTTTTGGCAATGGAAGTAAAAATATTCATAAATAGTTCTCCTTTATGGATTACAGCAGGAAATCCTGATTATGATAAAAATCATTTTCCTGTTTATCGTTGTTTTTTTCTGTAAAAAAAATCCGCAGCAACGAAAGTTACTGCGGTGTAATCTATTCAGCTGTAAAAAGAGTACCTTTGGCCTGTCCGCAACTCAGCTTGTCCAGAATGTTTTCTGTACCGCCGTTTGCCAGCAGCATTGGAATTCCATACACAGTAGTTTTTTCTGCGGCCTGAATTTTTGTTTCAATGCCGCCGGTACCAAAGCTGTTTGTTCCGTTGATTATAATTGATTTACGGAGGTCTGGAATTGAATCTACAACTTCAATAAGTTTTGCATCTTTGTTTATTTTAGGGTTGTCAGTAAAAATTCCGTCAATGTCCGAAAACAGAATTAAAAGGTCTGCGCTCCATAAAATTGCAGTAAGGGCAGAAAGGTTGTCGTTGTCGCCGATTGCAAACTCATCAGTAGAAACAGAGTCGTTTTCGTTAATAATAGGAACAACACCTTCGTCAGCAAGAGTAAAAAGTGTGTTACGGATATTCAAAGAACGGTGATTGTCTTCAAAATCTTCTTTTGTAAAAAGCAGCTGGCCGATGTGAAGTCCCTGTTCATCAAAAGCCTTGCGCCACTGAGCCATAAGTTCAACCTGACCAATAGCACAGAGAGCCTGACGAAAGTGCACATCTTTTTTGCGTGCCCATTCTTTAAGAGTAGAAACACCGCTAACCTGAGCACCGGAAGAAACAACAACAAGCTGTTTGCCGGCATCAATAAGATTTTTACACTGACGGGCAAAACTAGCCATAAATTCAGTATTCTGAGTTCCGTCGGCCTTAGCCAGAGTGTTGGAACCGATTTTAATTACGATTTTACGTGAAGCTTTAACTGCGTCTTTAATATCCATATTTATATTTTAGTGAATGAAGGGTTTAAGGGCAATAAAGAGGCGAAGTGCACCTAGGGCAAACGCATTATAATATATTCCCTGCTAAAAATGGCTTCCAGTCGTGAAAACGTCTTGTCGAAACCGCATGCTAGCATGCTACACGCGTTTTGTGCTTGTAACTATATACGTTTGCCGCTCTCGCGGCAGCACAAAACGAGTGTTTTCGCAAGCCGTTTCACTCCTTTGCGCCATTTTTCAATATAAAATCAGTTATAATGCGTTTGCCCTGGAAGTGCACCCCAAAATTGATGCTTTTTTGACTATCTGCAGATTTTTTATGTCTCCTTCTGATGTCATTTTATCAGCAAATCCTAAATGGATAGAATGCGTGGTTGATTGCAAAATCGAAGATTTTCTCCCAGAAAGAGTTTTTGGTGTATTTAAAGATACCACTTACATTGTACCTTCTTATAAGGTGTATGAAAGAAACTTCAATTTTGTACCTTTGATTATTAGACATCTTTTAAAAGAGCCAAATCCAACTAAGTACTCAAATTTTCAGATAGACAGTTAGTAACATTACTTGGTCTTAACAATCAGCAGTCTATAAGCAACAGAAGAAATTATAAGAATGAGTGGACAATAAGCGACATTTATAAACTTTCACGGATTTTGAATAAACCATTTGAAGAACTACTTGAAATTGATTTTCACGAAGAAACAAAAGAATCACTTTTTAGACCCCATTGTCTTTCTCGAGCATTATGTACCAGAAAGAATATTTTAGGATGCCTACGGTATCTTGTTTTTCCACATATAACTGAATGTCGCTTCTCAAATTTGCAAATAGTTTAAGTAATTTATATAACGGAGAACAATTCCTAAAGTTCCTTGTTTAGTATCATATTTACTGTTATACTACCTGTATCCTTAATGTGTTTATAAGAGTTTTTACGAACTCAAAATAAATCATTTTTAAGGAGGTTTCTATGAAAAAGAAACTAAAGGATTTTTTCAATTCACTGGAGGCTAAGCCAGAAATAATTGCACATGGTTGCAAAAAAGAAGTTTGTCAACTTCGTTCCTATGTCAGTGGCATAGATAGCAATAGTATTTATGCTTCGCCTAAAATCTACAATCGGATTACAAGAATTACAGTCCATTTACAAGGAATTGTTTCTGACAAATCGATTGTCCAGGAACTAAGAAAAATCCAAAGCACGTATCAAAAGAAACATAGTCGTCAAAATCAAGAAGAGTATTGGGATTCTGTTTATCCAGGAATCGATTATTCTTTGTGTATGTGTAAAGATGATTATTAATCTTTAACTACTGAGTTTCTTGCTCCTTTGTGGAAAAAAGAATTTATGGTTCGTGTATTCAGACAGGTTAGAGAATAACAGATTTGAATATACCTTATTACACTGTAATATTGCATTTATTCGTCCACTCTGATAGGTATTTTCGTTGGTTGCTGTAAAAAGCCAAGATGCCTTTTTGTTACTTTCCTTAAAAATGAAAACCGCAGGTTTGCTTGCCTGCGGTTTTGTTTTTTAGACTTCCATCATATCGATCAAGCTTCCATCGCATTCTGGATAATGCTTACAGTAAACTAAAGGTTCATCATTATCTGGAAATTGAACAACATTTGTTTCTCTATATAGCCTGAATTTCGAGTTTAGTTGAGAATTTACAAAAAAAGCGTAAATCTTTAA
>JAEDGQ010000107.1 GCA_016297415.1 Treponema sp. | reverse complement strand
TCACTCCTTTGCGCCATTTTCAATATAAAATCGGTTATAATGCGTTTGCCCTGTTCTGTTTCCCTGCCTCCATTGATTAATTCCTGATTCCACTGTACTCTTAAAAAAAGGGGAGCTGGTTGTGAACCGGCTGAGAGGAAGAGTAAACTCTTCGACCATAACTGATCTGGATAATGCCAGCGTAGTGAATAAACTTGAATTTTCAAGCCCTGTTTTCCGCGTCTGGAGATCAGGGCTTTTTTATTGAACGTGCATCCGTGCGCGTATAAAAATACCCCGGGGGCACCAGCGGAAAAAAATTACTTCCTGTAATTTTTTTCCTACGAGAATTGCTCTGCAATTCTCGCGGGCTTCTTTTACCGTTTTATTGAACGCGCATCCGTGCGCGTATAAAAATACCCTAGGGGCACCATAGGGGTTATGGAGGTATTCAATGAATACTGCTTTAACAATCGCGGGGAGTGATTCCTGCGGAGGCGCCGGAATACAGGCTGACATTAAGACTATGACCATTAATGGCGTTTATGCCATGAGTGCGATTACAGCTTTAACTGCACAGAATACTACCGGCGTTACTGGGATTCAGGAAGTTACACCTGAATTTCTTCAGCAGCAGATTGATGCTGTCGTTTCTGACATTCGTCCTGACGCTGTAAAAACCGGAATGGTATCTTCCATTCCCCTTATCAAGGTCATTGCTTCTTCTATTAAAAAGTATGGACTTAAAAACGTTGTTGTTGATCCGGTAATGGTTGCAACAAGCGGTGCTAAGCTCATTTCTGACGATGCAATTGACACCCTCAAAAAAGAACTGTTCCCTCTGGCTGCAGTAATCACACCAAACATTCCGGAAATTGAGTTTCTTCTTGAGACACTTAATTTCCAACCAGATTCTTCGAATCTCGCAGATTCTATTTCCAGCCTGAAAATTATTTCCGAAGCACAGATGGAAGAAGCTGCCAGAAAAATCCACGAAGAATTCGGTTGTGCTGTTCTTGTAAAAGGCGGCCACAATGTAAACGATGCCAATGATTTTCTCTACGGAAAAAATCCAGACGGAACAATCGTAAAAAAATGGTTCAGGGGAAAGAGAATCAACAACCCTAATACCCACGGAACAGGCTGTACCCTTTCCAGCGCCATTGCAGCAAATCTTGCAAAAGGATGCTCCCTGGAACAGAGCGTTGCAAATGCAAAGGAATACATTTCGGGTGCACTGGCAGCCATGCTGAATCTGGGAAAAGGCCGCGGTCCTATGGCTCACAACTGGGCAATTTTGAAATAAAAAATGAGTTAGGGATCGCCGCGATAGCGGCACCCCGCTTGTCAAGGCTTCAAGCATAGCGTGCCTTGACGAGTTAGGGATTGTAGTGGTTGCGAAGCAAAACCGCGAAGCGGGTCGAAGCGACAGCGGAGCCACGGAAAGCCCGGCCTGCCTCCGGCAGGCAACTCCCATAAAAATAAAAAAAATAACTGAAGGAGAAATATTATGGAAAGAAATTACACAACACAAATGGATGCTGCCCGCAAAGGGATTTTGACTCCAGAAATGGAAACTGTTGCAAAAAAAGAAAAAATGGATTCGGCAAAGCTTATGAAACTGGTTGCTGAAGGAAAAGTTGCAATTCCTGCCAACAAAAACCACAAATGCCTGAACCCTGAAGGTATCGGCTCAATGCTCAAGACAAAAATCAACGTAAATCTTGGTGTAAGCCGTGACTGCAAGGACTACAACATTGAAATGCAGAAAGTTATGAGCGCCGTAAACATGGGTGCCGAAGCTATCATGGACCTTTCCAGCCACGGAAACACACAGCCTTTCCGTCAGAAGTTAACAGCTGAATGTCCTGCAATGATTGGTACAGTTCCTGTTTACGACAGCGTTATTCACTATCAGCGGGACCTGGCAACTTTGACTGCAAAAGACTTTATTGATGTTGTTCGCCTTCACGCTCAGGACGGCGTTGACTTTGTAACTGTTCACTGCGGAATCACACGCAAAACAATTGAACAGATTAAAAAAGTTGGCCGTAAAATGAACATTGTAAGCCGCGGCGGTTCCCTTGTTTTTGCATGGATGGTAATGACCGGCAACGAAAATCCCTTCTACGAATACTACGACGAAATTCTTGATATCTGTGAAGAATACGATGTAACTGTTTCTTTAGGCGACGCATGCCGTCCAGGCTGTCTTGCCGATGCAACAGACGTTTGTCAGATTGAAGAACTTGTCCGCCTTGGTGAACTTACTGACCGTGCATGGAAACACAATGTTCAGGTTATGGTTGAAGGTCCTGGACACGTTCCATTGAACCAGATTGCAGCAAACATGCAGGTTCAGCAGACAATCTGTAAGGGTGCTCCATTCTATGTTCTTGGACCTCTCGTTACAGACATTGCTCCAGGTTACGACCACATTACTTCTGCAATCGGCGGGGCTGTTGCTGCCATGAGCGGTGCTGCCTTCCTGTGCTATGTAACTCCTGCAGAACACCTGGCCCTTCCAAATGTTGACGATGTTAAACAGGGAATCATTGCTTCTAAAATTGCTGCCCATGCTGCCGATATTGCAAAAGGCATTCCTGGTGCTCGTGATATTGATGACAAAATGGCAGATGCACGCCACAAGCTGGACTGGGACGCTCAGTTTGCCTGTGCCCTGGATCCGGAAACAGCCCGTGCTATCCGTGACAGCCGCAAGCCTGAAGACGACCACTCAGAAGCCTGCTCAATGTGCGGCAAATTCTGTGCCGTTCGTTCCATGAATAAAGCTTTAAGCGGCGAAGTTATTGATATTCTGTAAAACATTCTGCAGATTACCTGGGTGCCGGATGCTCTGTGTCTGGCACCCAATTCACTTTTTTAAGCTTTTAGAACTAAAGGTTTTCTTTAATCCAGGCTTCAATCATTTCCTGTGGCTTAAAGCCGATGGAATGAGAAACTTCTTCTCCGTCTTTAAGCATAAAAACAGCAGGCACGCTCATTACACCAAACTTCTGGCAGAGTGCAGGAGCTTCATCTACATCAACAGCAAAAAAGTTTACCTTTCCAGCCATTCCTTCTGACACCTTTTCAAGAACAGGAGCCAGCATCTGGCATGGACCGCACCATGTTGCGCTGAAATCTACAACTGAAATACCTTCTTTAACAGCAGCTTCAAATTCTGCTTCACTAATTTTTTTAACCATAATTATCTCCTTAGAAAACACCGCGTTAGCGGCAGTGCCTCCTATTTTCCAAGATACTTTACTGCACTAAGGGCAGCTACATTTCCTTCTCCCGCACTTTTTATGTACTGGTACGGAAGGCCTGTAATATCTCCACAGGCAAAGAGACCTTTTAGATTTGTTTCCATCTGACGGTTCACTTTTACGTGATTTTCATCCAGTTCAAGGCCCGGCACCAGCTGCTTTGGCGAAACGCTGTCCCTGAGAATAAATACACAGTCAGCTTCGATTTCTCCGTTTTTAAGCACCAGCTTATTTGCCTTCATGGCACCTTCAATGGAAACAACTTCATCATTTACAATCTGAATATTTCCTGCAGAAAAGCCTTTTTCCATTTTGTACAGGGGAACATAAAAAACTTTTTCACATACCTCTGCTAAAAATTCAGCTTCCCCTTCTTCTTTCTGAGACTGAGCAATTACTGCTGCTTTTTTTCCTTTGTACAAAGGAGCATCACAGGTAGCACAGTAACTTACACCTCGGCCCAGAAATTTTTCTTCACCTTCATAAGGCTTACCAAAATTTACTCCGGTTGCAAGAATTACAGCTTTTGCGGAATAAGTTTTATTAGCCTTTGAAGTGAGGCTAAAATACTCACCCATAGAATAGCAGGCAGTAATCTGATCTTCAGTAATTTCAATCCCCAGATTCTCAATATGAGTCCTGAAATTCTCTGCAAGCTCTCCGCCTTTGACTGCCGGAAAACCCAGATAGTTTTGAATTTCGTGAGCCTTTTCCAGTTTGGAAGAAAGTTCCCTGCTGCCAAAAAGAATAATGTTTTTGTTTCTGATTTTAAGGGTAACGGCTGCCGAAAGTCCTGCCGGCCCTGTACCGATTACAGCTACATCAAATTTTTCATCATTCATAGTTTAAGAATAACATATTTTCAGTATTTTTTCCTTCTCCGTCAGTCATTAACCAGTCACAAAAATCTCACCACTCCGGAAAACCAGGCGTGAACTTTTTTTATTCAAGCTGCTAATATAAGATAATAAAAAATCAAAAAAACACCAAAAAATTTCCGCTTTAATGTCTCTGGCAGGCGGTCCGGCAGCCAATGTGAAGGCTGAAAAAATTCTTGGCGTTGTAGATTATGATTATCCAACTTTCCATCTGACAATGCATTGCATTTTGTGTACCATCATTTCAGGTGAATTGAAACTTCTTGAACATGCAGCTGCAAAATGGTTGAACAGTAAAACTTTGCATTCTGTGGATTGGCTACCGGCAGACGAACAAATTTTACCGGCAATCGAAAAACTTATTGCAGACTGAAAATCACAAATATTTTTTAGTTTCCATTCCATCTACACCTGCAAAAAGTTCAATGAGATTTTTTGCAGGACTTGCATTTATCTTCTGCAGCAGAACTTCTTCAATCTGAAAAAATCCAACATCAGAATTCATAAAGACGTTAATCCTTATTGGTTTTTCCTGACCTGCAAGAATTTTCACCTTCTCAATGGAATTGGCAGAATATTTATGAATGTCTCCAACAGAAGGAGTCTTGTTCAATTCCATGGGAATTCGGGCACGTCCTTTTGTCATGTCGCAGCCGTCAGCAATCTGAATGATTCCAGCTTCAAGAGAATGAATTTTCCGGCCACCCATGTGACCAATTATTCCTTCCAGGGCAATGGAGCGGATAACAATTTTCCTTTTTAAATTTTCCTGCCCGGAAAGAAACTGATTGAGAATTCTATCGATGATGTTATAGGCTATTATTCCAGAATAAAGTTCATGATCCTGACGGCCAATTGTCATTCCAAAATCATGCATAAAACCTGCCATCATTACGGCACAAACACTGTCCAAAAAGCTTCCTGAAAGTTCCCTTTCCAATGAAGTCTTGATTCCTGCTATATGAAGTATCTTCAGCATTTTCAAAGCATTGCGGCAGACAGTTCTCATATGAACAGGCCCATGGTCATTAAATCCAAGGCGCACGATGGATACATTGTTTGCATAATCCTGAATGCATTGGATTTCTTCGTCATCAATAAGAGACTCTAGTATCTGCAACGGCAGCTGATCCTTGTTTTCCGCAAGATCTATTATTTCTTTTGTCAGCGCAACGAGTTTTTCATTTACACTTATTTCCTTAGGCGATTTCATGAGTCATATTCCTTCCCGTATTGAACCTTCACTTAGAGTTTGAAAATTTTCGGATGGCTTTGCATAGAAAAAAAAACGGACAAAATCGGCTCCCAGATTTTTTACCAGATTAGCTTCAGTTTCATTTTCGTGAATCATTAAAGTGCCAACCCGCACCATAAAAAATTCATCCAG
>JAEDGQ010000106.1 GCA_016297415.1 Treponema sp. | reverse complement strand
ATGGTGGTTTCGACAAGCTCAACCACCGCAAGTTGAACTTTTTGGACATCCCCATCACTGCAGAATGCTGCTACGTTGTATCATCATTCTGCAGATACAGTGCCTCCCTGCACTGCCGCTAACGCGGTGTTTCATAAGGAGAGAATTATGAGAGAGTTTTTATGGAGTTTAGTTCTAAGCGTTTATCTTTTATCAATGAGTCCCGCAGTTCTTTTTGCCGAAAAAACTGAAGCTCCGGTGATTGAGTTTCAGACTTATTCGGAAAAAAACGAATCATTCATCAAAGCCAGTGAAGGTGGAACTGTAAAATTGGGAAAAGCTTCTATATATATACCCCCTTTTGCATTGGAAAAAGATTCCTTTATCTCAATTACAAGATTAAACATGACAGAAGATACAGGAGAAACTCTTTTCAACGCAACTGAAGATGGAGGAGCCTACAGATTTCTTCCTGCAGGAACAAAATTCAAAAAAGAAGTAAGTATTACAATTCCATACTCTGGGGAGTTAAACAGTAAGAAAAACTGTCTGGAAAATATGTGCACATACTTTTTCGATACTGCTGAAAAAAAATGGACAAAGCTTAAGCGAAAAGATATTGATGTTGAAAACTGTACATTAACTGGTGTAACGACTCATTTTACAGATATGATAAACGGTACTCTTACTATGGGAGAAACTCCTTCACCACTGGAAACAAATATTAATTCAATCAAAAATCTTGAAGCTGCAATGCCGGATTGTCATCTCTTAAAAATGTCACCTTTACAGGGAGATATGAATGGGGATGCAGTAATGAGTTTTGAAATTCCGGTACCATATGGAAGAAAGGGAATGAATCCTTCTGTTTCTCTCAATTATTCAAGCGGAGCTGGTAATGGAGTTGCTGGAAAAGGCTTTTATCTTGCCTGTGAAGAAGTCATAACAACTGACACAAGACAGGCACTTCCTGATTATGTGTTTGATCAGAAAAAAAGTGATACATACCTTTTGAATGGAGTTCTTCTTGAAAGGGAGGGCGATTCAAATATTTTTATTCCAAGACGAAATCCCGGTTTCTGTTCGGCAAGGCGAATTTATAACGATCAGGGAAAAGAGAATTACTGGATTGTTACGGAAAAAAACGGATTAAAAAAAGTATTTGGGAAATATCTCTTAAACGACCTGGAAAATAACAGTACACAGGGAACAGGTGCAGAAATTTTCAACTGGTATCTTACGGAGGAATCTGATCTTTTTGGAAACACCGTAATCTATAAATATAAAAAGGACAGAGGAGCCGTATATCTTTCAGAAATAAAATATACAGGTTTTGGTAAAAAAGAAGGAAATTATAGAATTGTTTTTAATTACGAAACAGGCCGAAAAGATGTGAAAATTGATGGCCGAAGTAAAACTCTGGTAGAAAACAGACTGCTTCTTACTTCAATACAAACTTCAATGAAAGTAAATGGTAGTGAACAGATTATAAAATCTTTTTCCTTCAAATATAAAGAAGACCTGGCGGCAGTTTCTCTTCTTGATAGTCTGACAGTTTGGGCAGGGAATTTTGAGTCTGAAAATAAATATACATACTTTTTTGAATATGAATCTGTGAATAAAGATGAAATGTTTGATTCTCCTGTGCCCTATTTTGTCTATGACGACGAAAGTATAAACATATCTACAGCCAGTTCTTCTTCCAAAGGCATAACTTTTAATTCAAGTTCCGGTGCTGGAGTTGGAACTGCATCCTGTGATGTTCGTGTTACAACCGGTGTTAACGGATATAAAGGAACCAGCGAAACTCAGACGGATGATTCTCTTGCAGATGTTAATGGAGATGGAAAACCAGACAGTGTATTCTATAAAAATGATATTCTTATGGTTCGCCTTAATAATGGAAAAGGTTTTGATGATTCAGTTCCTCTAAAATGCCAGGGAAGCGACATAAAAAAAAGAATCAATGTAGAAAGTTCTGACAGTTCTTCTATAGGTGGAAACATCTATGCAGGTCTGGGATTAAAAGGAGCTTATGTTTCACCAACTTTAGGCGGCTCACTTTCCATTGTAAAACAGCACTCCAGTAATAAAAACGTCAGTTCCTTTATTGATATGGATAATGATGGACTTATAGACATAGCCCTGAGCGGAGACAATTACTATTTAAAGAATAAAGGAAATCTGGAATTTGAAAAGGTTTATTTTTCGGGAAAGGTAATTGAAAACTCTGTAGACGAGATAGAAAATCAGGAAGATTATGAAAAAAGTTATTATGTTCAGACACCTTTTAGAGTCTGGAAAGCTCCTTTTGAAGGTGTTCTTGAAGTAAATGAAAAAATCAAAGGAATTTCGATTAATAATTCAGGAAGGACTTTTTATACAGGAGAGGAAAATCCATTAACTGTACGGATGGTAACTAAAAATACAGCAGGAAAAGAAAGTTTTAATGATCTTGAAATTATTGATTCTCAGGAAAAAACACGAAAAAACGAAATTTCTGTAGGAAAAAATCAATATATTCTGTGGGGAATAAACCGTCTAAAAGAAAGCCGTCAGACAGATTTGGACTGGAATATAAACCTTCAATATAAAGAAATAAAGCCCTTCAAAACAGACTGGGTTGAACCTTACGCCATAACAGTTCTTGAAGAAGAAAAAACTTTGCTGAATAAAACTCAGATCGAAAAAAAATACCTTTTACATACCGTTTACACACCACAGCAGTTTGATGCCCTTATAAAGCATGTAAACGAATTAAGCGAAAAGCAGACTGACAGAGAAAAGTATCTTTCAGAATTTGCCAGACAGTTCTGTGTAATGGCTTCAAGACAGTTGATTTACATGATCGAATTTACAGAGGAGGAAGAGGAAGATTTTTGTGAGGAATGCAGAAGCAGCAAGGCCTGGGAGTTTTTTAATAAATACAATTTAAAGGAGTTTAATGAAAAAAATCCTGATTTGGCTGACAATTATAAAATTTTCAATGTCAGATATGCGGAGGGACAATTTAACGCTTCAGCAAAAACAGAAACAGGAAGTCTTAGATCAGATAATATTCCCGGAACATGGACTGTAAAAGAAGGAAACTCTTTCATTAATCTTGGAAAGTATGCCGGCTCTGAAGGTGGAGAGATTGAGAATCTTTATTACAATACAAAAACAGGTGAATTTGCCAGAGAAAAAAACAGCAGCTTTACAAAACTGAATTTTACTTTGCTGGAAAAAAAAGAAGGATATATAAAATGTGGCATCGAAAAAGATGAAAAAGGGCAGTTTGAAAGTACTGTAGTTTTTGAGTTTACTTCCCCTGATTACAAATGTGGAAATTTGAATTTAAATGAATATGTTTTTGCTGGGAAAAAATATCTGGAAAGCAGAGGAGTTTCAAAGAATTGTGCAGACGGATTATTTGATTCAAAAAACAACTACTGGTCCGTTTTTAATGTAAAAAGCGATGAATTCAATTTAATCCCGAATTTTTTTACAGACAGGCAGAAAAATGATTTTATAGAAGCAATGTATGATGTTGTAGTAATTCCCGAAAAACGATCGGAAGATGGAAAAATTCTGGAGAAAGAACATAAAGAATACACAAAAAAAACAGTTCCTGATTATGGCGATGCAGATTTGATTCTGGAAGAAGTTATAAGGACACAGATTCCTTTTTACGAAAAAACCGAAAATGGATTTGAACTGAAAAATGAATACAGCAATCTTGAATTGAATTATTATGATGAAGAGAGTGATTCGTATCTTCCGGTTTTGTCTGGAAAAGAAGGTGAATTTAATGGTTTTATAAATCTGTGCAGATTGTATGGAATTGGAAAAACAGAAACCATTCAAATTACACAGACTTTTAACAGAGAAAAATTGTACAGAATAAATGAAAACTTTTTTGAAATTACACGACTGACTGAACAGGGAGTTTTTACATCTTGCAGGGAAGAAATGCTTCCATGGACTACGGCAGAAGGAGAAGTCAAAGGTTTTTCTTCAAAGATTCTGACCCGGCCTGTGAATGTTTACAAAACAGAAAAATATTTCAATGAAAAAGAACAGGAGGTACCTGCGCCGGAAGTAAATGATCAGGGAGATTTTCCTCTGAATATTACAAAAACCGATTTTTCCATTGATGTAGTGTGTGGTGATTATTTGACAGGTGGAGCCAATAACTGGTTTTATGGCATCTGGCAGAATCAGGAAGCTGATTTGTCATTTAAGAATCTTGAACGTTTTTATGAAGCAGCCTCTGAAAAAGATAAAATAAAAAATACAAAGGCAGATGCAGCGGCTTTTGAAGATCAGGGAAGTAAATACGTTTATTATTCACTTCCTGCAGAAAATAAAATTGAAAATGGCAAGTGGCTTACACATTGTAAATATTATTTGAATCTGGAAAAGGCTCTTACAGGAGCAGTTTTTACAGATCAGGAAAACAACAGTTACATGCCATTTATTTTGGGAAATATTCTTCATAGTGAAAGAGCCGGAGGAAATACTTTTTACGAAATTGAAGGAATAAAAATCAGGAATGGTTCAGCAGATGAAAATAAGTTATATGAAAACTGGCGTCTTCCGTATCTGACAAAAAGTGAAACCACAGGAACAGATACTACAGCACAGATTTCAGCCTCCGCAGGTGTTGGTTACAGATATACTCAGATTCTTGATACAGTAAATGGATTTGCAAAAGCAAAAGGCTCTGCAGAAGGCGGCCTTAAAATTGGCGCTTCTTCGTCTACAAATGACGCTGTTACAAAAGTAAAACAACAGCTTTTTGATGTAAACGGTGACAATATTCCAGATATAGTAAAAGGCGGAACTGTATATTTTGGAAAACTTGTAGAAACTGTACAGAATGGAAAATCACTTGAGTTCTCGGAAGGAAGTTTTGAATCTTTACCAAAGGTTTTGAATGAAAATGAAGTTCATGCAAAAACAAAAGGATATTCCGCCGGAACTGAAGGTTCTGCGTCAGTCAAAAGACTTAATTCCCGGATAAATATAAGTATAATGAATCCGTCTTCTGGTGGTGGCGGGGGATGGTCAAATTCCAACAGTTCAAGCATTCAGAAAAAAGGATTTGTGGATTTGAATGGAGATGGACTTCCTGATTTTTGTAGTGTAGATAGTTATACAGTTACGGAAGAAAAAGAAAAGCAGAATGAAGTTTTTGATGAAGAATCAGAACAGGAAGAAGAAACAAAAACAGTTTTTACAAATCATATTTTTTTGAATGATGGAAAAAAATTATCAGAAACTCAGTATTTTAAGGATATTGAATATTTAAATGTCAGTAATTCAAAATCAGAAGGCTTGAATGGAGATTTATCCAAGACAATTGGAGGAACTGGGGATAGAACAACATTTGCAAACAGTCTTTCTTCCGGGGCAAGTTGCGGTTGTGGAGTAAATGTAAGTGCTTCCAGTACTGTAACTTCCAGAATGTTTATGGATCTGAATGGAGATGGACTTACTGATATTGTTATTAAAAAAGGCGGCAGTTTTTTTGTCCGATATAATTGCGGCAACAGTTTTTTAGATGAAGAAGAGTTCAATCTTCCAGGCTGGGGAAAA
>JAEDGQ010000105.1 GCA_016297415.1 Treponema sp. | reverse complement strand
TTCACGACTGGAAGCCATTTTTAGCAGGGAATATATTATAATGCGTTTGCCCTGGTTAAAGCTGACTTCTTTATTACATATATTCTTTCAAAACGTTTTCAAAATCCTGAACAGTCGAACATTGAATTACTTTAAGACGCAGTTCCTTTGCTCCGTCAAATCCACGAATGTAATTACTGAAACGGCCCCTCATTTTCATGCAGGCACCTTTTTCTCCGGTAGCCTTAACCAGCAGATCCAGTTCCCTGAATCCCATTTTCAGGCTTGTTTTCATGGGAATATCTGTAATTTTACCTGTTGTAAGAAACTCCCTGACTTTTGTAAAAATAAAAGGATTTCCCTGGGCTGCACGTCCAATCATTATGCCGTCACAGCCAGTTTCTTCAAACATTCGCTTTGCATCTTCCGGAGTTTTTACATCGCCATTTCCAAAAACAGGAATTCTGCCGTCTATAAATTCAACAAGTTCTTTTATAGCATTCCAGTCGGCTTCTCCGCTGTATCCCTGGGCCGTAGTCCTTCCGTGAATGGCAATTGCAGCAGCTCCCCCATCAAGAGCAGCCTGACCACATTCCTTAAAAGTAATGTGATTGTTGTCCCAACCTTTGCGGATTTTTACAGTTACAGGAACTTTTCCTTCCACTGCATCAACAACAGCTTTTGTTATTAAATGAAGTTTTTCCGGCTCTCTGGTAAGAACACTTCCTGCACCGGTTTTTGTTACCTTTGGTACAGGACAACCACAGTTTATATCAATACAGTTACAGTCTGTATTTGCAAGAACTACTCTGGCAGCATCCGCCATAATCTGTGGGGAAGAACCAAAAATCTGAACTGCATAGTTTGGCTCTCCTGGAGCTCTGACAATCATATCAAGTGTCTTTTTGTTGTCCCTGACCAGTGCTTCTGAACTGATGAGTTCTGTGTAAGTAAAATCCACACCACAGTCATAGCATACCGAGCGATAACTGGCATCTGAAAAATCAGCCATTGGGGCCAGAAAAATGTTGCCCTTAAGAGAAAGATTACCTATTTTTACGGGATGATAAAAATCAGACATTAAATCTCCATGTTATTCCATGTTATATAGTAAAAACTGAACAGTTCTTCAGAAGTCTGGTAAAAAAAAATCTGTTCACCGGCTGGCAAACAGATTTCTATTTTTTATTCCGGCAGATTAAAGATTCTGCAGCTGTTAGTCCAGAGCTGCCGGCTTAATTCTTCAACAGGAATATCAAGCATTTCTGCCAGGAATCTTGCTGTAGAAGGAAGATAAGCAGGCATTGTTCGTTTCTTTTCACGGAACTCTGCTGGAATCATGAACGGACTTTCTGTTTCAATAAGAATTCTGTCGTGAGGAATTTCCAGAACTGTTTCGTGAAGGTTGCGTGCATTACGGTAAGTAAGGTTTCCTGCAAAAGAGAAATAAACATTAAGGCCTGTTTCCAGACATTTCTTTGCATAAGCAGCATCTTCAGAATAGCAGTGAAGGATTGCACCTTTTTCTGGAATGCGTTCTTTCAAAACATCAAAAAGATCTTTTCCTGCTTCCCGGTTATGAATGATTACTGGCAGATTGTATTTCTGAGCAAGTTCAAGCTGAGTAATGAACATTTCAATCTGTGTTCTTTTGTCACCGAACTGTTTGTAATAATCAAGACCAGTTTCACCAACGGCAACAACATTTGGCAGTTTAAGGCTGTCTTCAATTGTCTGAATCCAGTCCTTACCTGGAGTTGTAACTTCTGATGGAGCTACACCAACTGCATGATAAATTCCCGGAATTGCCTTTAAATTAGCATAAACTTTTTTAAAGTCATGAAGAGAATTATTAATGGACACAATACGGCTTACTCCAGCCTGCTTTGCCTGCTGAATAACGCGTAATTGTTCAATAGGATCATCGTAAATAAGCCCGATGTGAGCATGAGTATCAAAAAACTGCATTGCTTTATTCTTCCGAAATAGAAAATGATAGTACAGAAATCCTGAAAAAAGATTATCTGCTTTGTTGTTTACGCCGATAAGAATAACACGAGAATGTTTTTGTTGTCAAACTGAAGTCCTGCTTCAGGGCAAACGCATTATAATATATTCCCTGCTAAAAATGGCTTCCAGTCGTGAAAACGTCTTGTCGAAACCGCATGCTGGCATGCTACACGCGTTTTGTGCTTGTAACTATATACGTTTGCCCTGAGTCCTGCTTTGTTTGACACTGTTCATTCTACTATGATATTATAAAAATGTTATATCTATGCTTGGGAAAATTGTTTCCGGGGAATAAATGGCAAAAACTAGACGTTACAAAAAAATTGAAAAGAACTTTGTCTCATCTTTCTTGAATGTAGCTAAATCATGGGCTTCAAAAGCTGGAGCTGTGATTTTAAGGTTCATCAAAGCCTGCGACAGCAAACTTACAATTATGATTGTTCCTCATTCTCAGAACAAAGTCCTGAATTTCCAGACTAATGTTTTTTCCCTTTGTTTTGGATTAGTTCTTCTTGTTGGAATCATCGGTTCTTTCGTTTACTTCAACAAAAAGGCAGCAGGTTCAAATGCAGAAATCAGCCGTCTTATGAATGAAAACCGTCAGACTCTTGCAAGTCTGGATGAACTCCGGGACGAAAACAACAATCTCTTACAGACTGCAAAGCGTTTCCAGACTTCACTTTCTCAGTCACTTTCCCTTCTTGGAATCAACAGTTCAAGCTCTGTTTCAAAAGCTTCCATGAACGATTCAGACCTTTCAAGTCTTTACGACACTCAGAGTCAGGTAACTGGTTCAACAAAAGAAGCTACAGATATCCGTCAGCTCAATGCTTACCTTGAAAGCGCAGTACAGCCAATTGAACAGATTGGTAAAATGCTTGAAAGTCAGGAAACTCTCTTTACTGACATTCCAAACATCTGGCCTGTTCGCGGTGGAATTGGTCACATTTCAATGCCTTTCGGTCAGAACACACATCCTATTACTGGTCAGTGGTATGTTCACAAAGGTCTTGATATTTCTACATGGCGCTCTGGTGACCCTATTGTTGCAACTGCAAACGGTCAGGTTGTAAATGTAGGTTATGACTTCAGTTTCGGTAACTTCGTTATCATTAAACATAAACACGGTATTTACACACGCTACTGCCACATGCAGACAGCCCGTGTAAAAAAAGGTGAATTTGTTTCTCAGCGTCAGGTTATTGGAACTATTGGTAATACTGGTATTACAACTGGTCCTCACCTTCACTACGAAATCCATATCGGTTCAGACGTAGTAGATCCTTCTAAATACGTTAACGTAAAACTTTCAAAATAATATGGCTTTTTCAATCGAAGATATTTCAATCAACACATTAATTGGTCCCGGCTCATTTGTTTCTGGAGACGTTAAGATTAACGGCTTTATTCGTGTAGACGGCGACATTGACGGCAAAATTGAAACTTCAAGCAATGTAATTATCGGTGAAAAAGCCCGCATCCGCGGAAACATTGATGCAGCATCTGTTGTTATCGGCGGAATCGTTATCGGTGATATTACTGCTCCAAAAGGCATTAAACTTCTTTCTAATTCTGTACTTATCGGAAACGTTACTACAAAAAGCATTCAGATTGAAGAAAATGTAGTATTTAACGGACACTGTATTTCTTTAAGTAATGATGAAGAATACAACAAATCCTCAAAACGCTTCCTGGATAAACAGGTAATCCGCAGCAAGGTAATCTAATATGGCCGGTGTTGATGGTATTAACGGTCAGTCACTGTATTTTGCTGCTGCACAGGCAGCTTCCCACCAACAGGCTAAAGAAACCGACAAAGAAAAAAAGCTGAACCCTACACAAAAAACATCTTTTATAAATTCCCTGGAAAAATCACAGCAGGAATTTGAACTTGCAAATGACGGTCTGCCTGTAGAAATAGCAGGAATGACCGAAGAAGAAGCTATTGTTTTCTTAAAAGATGAGGTGGATTTAGCCGGTAACAACCTTACAAAAAATCCAACAATGGAAAGAATTTCCGATTATCGCCGCAAGCTGGGAAATTTCATGAAATATATTTCAAAGAATAACTATGAAGTTTTAACCTTATACAGACGAAAAAAAGGCCGTCCTCTGATTAGTGTTAAGACTGGCAAACCAGCTTACTATACACAGGTTCAGGTAATTAATCAAAAACTGGAACAACTGGCCGGTGATCTGGTATATAATCACAAAGAAAACATTGACCTGCTTAAGCGTTTGGAAGAAATTAACGGGCTTATTGTAGACTTACTGGCCTCTTAAAAGTTAAAATTAGATTTATCAACACCCTGCATAATAGCAGTCTGGAGAAATTATGAGTGATATTTTTGAACAGGACATGGAAGACGAGAATGACCTTTCACAACTGGAAGATCATGACTCAAGAAAAAAGAATGACAGTAATGACGAACAGTTCGTATATCCTGACAAACTTTACCTGACTAAACTTGAGTATTCAAGCGAAGGTGTCTACTGTACTGTTCCTGAAAGATTTCCTGATCTTAAAAAAGGTGATGCAGTAATTATCCCGACACGCTATGGCAAAGATATGGCTATAGTAATAGGACTTTCAAAACATGCTGTAGGATTAAAATCCAGCGATGTAGTTATGGTAGAACGCAAAGCTACAGAAGCCGATTTCAATAAATACAGAGAGCTTGCTGCAAAAGAAGAAGAAGCTTTTAAGATTTTTAAGGAAAAAGTAGCTGCCCATAAACTGGACATGAAGCTGGTTTCTGTTCACTTCCTGCTGGAAGAATCAAAGGCCCTTTTCTTTTTCTCCAGCGATAACCGTGTAGACTTCCGCGAACTGGTAAAAGATCTGGTAAGCGTATTTAAAATGAGAATTGAACTTCGCCAGATTGGTGTAAGAGACGAAAGCCGTGTAACAGGCGGTCTTGGTGTTTGCGGCAGACCTTGCTGCTGCCATTCCATCTGCGACAGACTTCCTCCTGTTTCAATCCGTATGGCAAAAGATCAGAATCTGTCCCTTAATTCTATGAAAATCAGCGGCCAGTGCGGACGCCTTTTATGCTGCTTAAGTTATGAATTTGCCTGGTATTCTGAAGCAAGAAAAGCTCTTCCAAATGAAGGAATCCATATTTTCTATGATGGTACTCAGTTCAGGATTACAGATGTAAACCCTCTTACACAGACAATTAAAATGCTTGGTGAAGATGGTCGCCTTCTTGAAATTCCTGCCAAACGTTTTGAACGGGACGGCGGAAATCACTGGAAAATCAATTAGGATTATAATTTCAAATAAAAGGCTCTGCGGACGTGAAGTGCACCCCTAAAGCTGGACAAATAAAGTTCAATTTCAGGAGGTGCATTTTTTTTTGTTTGAATACTCAAATGAATTTAAGCTAAAAGTGTTAAACTATCAGCAGGAGCATCATCTTTCAGATCCAGAAACGCATCCGAAACAGGATAAGCACAGAGGCGTTTGAAAGAAAAGGAATCCGACGGAGCATGTCCAGAAAAAGGATATTAAGGTTAAATTAAAAGGTCTGACCCCTCTACTTTTTCGTGCTATAATGAAATGATATAAA
>JAEDGQ010000021.1 GCA_016297415.1 Treponema sp. | reverse complement strand
AAATCTTTACAGATTGATTTTACAGCTTCAAGAAGAGCTTCCAAATCTTTTTCTGTTGTAAAATGTCCAAAACTGAATCTGACCGCTGTGTCCTGAATTTCTCTGGTGGCATTCATTGCTGCAAGAATGGGACGGCTCTGTTTTTTTGCAGAACAGGCACTTCCTGTTGAGATTGAGAAACCTTTTGCATCCAGGGCTCTTACCATTACGTTTCCAGGAATTCCCTTAAAGGCTGCCTGAATTACATAAGGAGAAAAATTTTCCTGTACTTCGGAACTTGTATTTCCTCGTAATTCCGGAACAAGAGTACAGTTTTTAATTGTCTTTAGTCCTTCAATAAAATTAACTGACATCTGTCTGTGTTTACTGATAATGTTTTTCTGGTTCTGGTTCAGCTTAGAAACTTCAGGAAAATAGTATTTTTCAAGACAGTTTGAAAAAGCAATTGCTCCAAAAAGGTTTTCTGTGCCAGACCTTATGTTTTTTTCCTGTCCGCCGCCTGTTAAAAATGGCTTTATGTCCTTCTTTAAAACAAGAATGCCAGTTCCCCGGGGACCAGAAATCTTGTGAGCTGAAAGGGCTGCACTATCTATTCCCCTGTAGTTAAGGTTAAGGGGAATTTTTCCTGCTGCCTGTACGCAGTCAATATGGAGATGAGGTTTTCTTTTTCCCTGACAGGCCTGAATCAGACTATCTGCAATCTGATAAATTTTCTGTACACAACCTGTTTCGTTATTTACAGCCATAACTGTAACAAAAACTGTATCTGGAGTAAGTTTTGTAAGAATTGATTCTGCAGTTACAAAACCATTTGTATCAGGGTTTACTGTAACAATATTAAAACCAGTCTTTTTTAACTGGGCAGCCTGTTCTCGAAGGGCCGGGTGTTCAATTCCACTTAAAATTACAGTTCCTCTGTGACCTTCCCTGTCTGGTTCTCTGTTTATGAGGGAGAGGAGAGGAATATGGTCGCTTTCTGTACCACCTGAAGTAAAAAATACTTCTTCCGGTTTTACTCCAAGAACTGATGCTGCTTTTTTTCTTGCATTTTCAAAAGCTGTGCGGGCTTTCTGTCCTTCCTTATGAACAGCCGATGGATTTCCTGACAATTCCATGGACTGTGTCAGAGCTTCTGTAAGAATTTCTTTGTCCTGAGGAGCTGTAGCAGCCCAGTCAAAATACTTTGAAATATCCATTTATAAATCCTGGTTTTACATTAAAACAGAAAGTACATCAGATTCGTTTACTTCTGTAATTACAGTTTCGCTTATATCTTCCTGTAAAACAAAACGAACTTTGCTTGAAGAGTTCTTTTTGTCTTTTTTCATGGCGTCAAAAAGTGAATGAGCTCTTTCTTCGTCAGTCTTGTATTTGTCTTTTAATGCAGGGTGAACTGGAGAAGTTTCCCAGCCAAAAGATGCCATAACGGCCTTAACTTTTTCTGTGTAAGCGCTGGAACATAATCCGATTTTTTTTGAAAGTTCTGCAGCACGAACCATTCCCCAGGCCACTGCATCACCATGGGTTACAGTTCCAAGACCTGCACGACTTTCAAGAGCGTGTCCGAAAGTGTGTCCAAGATTAAGCTGCATACGGATATTTTTTTCCGTTAAATCCTGTTCAACAACGGCTGCCTTTGCATTTACACAGATACGAATCATTTCTTCAACGAGAGGATCTTTTCTGTTTTCAAGAATTTCCGGTCTGGCAGCAAGTTTTTCAAAAAGTTCCTTTGAGTAGAGAAGTGCTGTTTTTACGACTTCAGCCATACCGCTTCTGTATTCACCTGCAGGAAGACTTTCAATGAATGAAGGTATGATGTGAATCTTCTGTGCAGGGAAGAATGAACCAATCATATTTTTGTATGTGTCAAAGTCGCAGCCTGTTTTTCCGCCTACAGCAGCATCTACCATTGAAAGAAGTGTTGTAGGCATAAGTTCGCAGCTGGAACCCCGCTTAAAGATTGAAGCCGCAAAAGCTGTCATATCAGTTATAACTCCGCCACCAATTCCTACAAATACTGCAGAACGCTGACCGTTTGCATCAATTGCAGCTTTACAGATGGCCAGAACGCTTTCAATTGTTTTGTATGGTTCTCCGCTTCCCAGAATAAGAAGTACATCTTTTCCCCGACGGCCGGTCCATAAAGGTTTGATTTCCGGCTGACTGAAATTTTCACCACGGAATAAAGTGATGAATGGTTTTAATACTGTTAGAGAAGCAACATTTGTGTCTGTAACAAAAATGCGCTGTGGATTATCATCGCTGCCTGAACCGTAAAAAATAGAATTAAGGTCAGGGATTCCGCTGTAAAAACGGATAAAAGTTCTGTCTGTGCCGGGATGTACCGGCGGGTAAGCAATGTTTTTTTCTTCAAACTGCATGATTAAATATATTAGCGAAAATCTATATTTCATTAAAGTGAAAAATAAAAAATCTGATTATAACAAGTTAATTTAGTGAAAAAAAAAACTGTCCGTGATATAATGTTATTCTAGTAAGAGGTTTTTATGGAACAGGAAGTAGTTAATTCCAGAAGCTCTGATGTTCAGTCAGCAGTAAATGAACTTTGTTCGAAGCTTAAGCACGATGCTTCTTCTTATAAAGCTGTTTTCTTTTTTGCTGCCATTGATTACGATTTTGCTGAACTTTCAAGAGCAATTAAGGAAAGATTCCCTTTAGCAGAAGTTATGGGGACAAGTACTGCAGGTGAAATTACACCTCAGGGTTTTACAAACAATTCAGTAGTGCTTACAACAATGTCAGATGCATCAGTTCGATGTAAAGCTGTTCTTGTTGAAAATGGAAGCCGCTATCCGGTTGGAAGCAGAAAGAAAATTGTTGAAGCTCTTAATTTCTGTGGAATCCGTTGTGGAGATCCTTATTCAGGTAAAGATGCTTTTGCCATAGCATTCATTAACGGTGTTTACAACGGCGAAGAAACTGTACTTACCAACTTCTATTCAATTATCAAAAATGATGATTTTAAACTTGCCGGTGGAACAGCCGGATATACAGGTGATACACCAAAAACTTTTGTTTCTGTAAATGGTGAAACAACTCAGGACGGAGCTGCAATGATGTTTGTAAAAACCAGCTGTAAGTTCGATATCCGTCAGGAAGATATTTTCAATCAGACAGGAAAAACATTCTTTGTTGGTGAATCAAATCCAATTACCCGTACTATCGGCCGTCTTGATGGACGTACTCCAAAAGCTGCCTATGCAGAAAAACTTGGTGTATCTGAATCTCAGGCTGAAAATATGACTTTTGAAAATCCATTTGGACGTTTTATTAACGGTGCCATTCATATTGGTGCCCTTGCCGGTTTTACTCCCGATGGAAAAATTACAACATTTGCCCGTATCGTTCCTAACTCAACTCTGGAACTTATGCATGTTGGTGATCCTCTTCAGAAATGTGATGAAACCTGTTCTGGAATTAAAGCTGTAATTCCACAGCCAAAATTCACTTTGCTTATGACTTGTATCACAAGAACTATGTTCTTCGCCCGCGAAAATATCAGCAGCAGAATTATTGATAAATACAATTCTGTATTCCCGACATTTGCAGGATTCTCTGCTTATGGCGAACAGCTGGGACGCATTCACTGTAATCAGACACTTGTTACAGTTGTAATCGGAGACTAGGGGAGAAAATCATGGAATCAATTGAACTTGTAAACAGCGGTCTTGAAGCCGTAGAAACTCTTATCCAGTATCTTGCAAAAGATGCTGTAGGTGCTTCATTCTTGAATGAATATCTTGTAAGCCGTGATGCTCAGGCTAAAGCTACTCAGGCTCAGCAGAAAGCTCTCGCTGAACTTATTACTTCTTCTTCTCAGATGGAACTTGATACAAAAGAAATTGCATCAAAGGCCAATGACAACAATGGTAATCTTGATTTGATTTTTGCTGCAATCCAGCAGCTTCGTGAATCTGTAAGCAGAATTGAAAACGAACATAAAAAATATGTTGAACAGTTTGCCCGTCTTACACAGCAGACTCACGATATTAATCATCTTATTGCCAACATTCAGAATATTTCAGAACAGACAAATCTTCTGTCTTTCAATGCTTCAATCGAAGCCGCTCATGCTGGTACTGCAGGTGCTGGTTTCCGCATTATTGCAAACGAAGTAAAGAAACTTTCTGAAAATACAAAAAAAGCAACAGAACAGATTTTAAGCAATGTAAATCTGCTTCAGGATTCAATTAAAGATCTGGAAGGAGAAACAAAGCGTAATACTGCAAATCTGGCTGACTTAACAGAAGAAGCTGATCAGACTCTTCAGAAGTTTGAAAATATCCGCCACCTTAACGGTGAAAATAATTTAAATGTTGAAAAAATCTCCAGCAAAATTTCGGATAACGTTTCAAGCATTAATGAAATCATCAAAAATATTAAGGAAGCTGAAGAACTTAACAAAGATAATGTTACTCTTTTTGCTGACTGTGCTTCAAAGAATCAGATGCTTTTCAATGATTTGTATTCTTTATCTTACGAAGTTAAAGCCATTTTTGAAGATCTTAAAAATCCACCGGAAAATCCGGAAGAACTTTAATAAAAAAAAGCACCTCCTAAACTTGAACGATATTTGTCCATCTTTAGGGGTGCACTTCATACCAGTTCGGTATGGCAGCTTTTTTTATTAATATGCAGATTTATCCATATTTTCAAAATCAGAAATTACTTTTTTAACCCTTGTGATTTCTCTTGTAAGGATTTTTTTATAATCCAGTTTTCCTGTGCCGATTCTTTCCCTTTCATCTTCCCAGTACTGAAGGTCTTTTAAAATTAAAAACTGGAATCTGGGTACATTTGCCTTTTCTGCCCAAAGACAGGCCTCTTCCCAGTAATAAAGACCTGCTTCGTAACAGCTCAGGGATTTTTTCAGATTTTCAATGTACAGTTCAGACCAGGGCTGATCATAAAATCTGGCAACCTGTTTGTCGTAAACTTTTCCAAGCCGCATGTGCTGTTCAATAAGCTTCAGATTGATGTGCATCATAAAAAGATAGCGGTATTTTTCCCAGTCTTTTTCATCATCTATTTTGCATGGTGCATAAAGAGGATTACAGAAATCTGCCTTTACAGCCTGCTCCAGCCAGTAGATGTTTTCCATTACGTCATCCGGATACTGGGCATAGTGAACGTGAAAAAGCTTCCAATAGTCTTCTTTGTATTTGACCATGTAAGCGCTGGCTTTTTGAGGAACTAAAAAACTGAATAAGGCTAAAATTAAAAATGCCGGTAATAATCTTTTCACGATTTAATTATCGGCATTTAAGAAATAGTTTTTATAAAATTTTACTAAGTTCGGTCCAGATTAAACTGCTTACTTCTTTTTTTGGAAGACTTGCATCAAGTTCAATTATTTTCATT
Organism: Treponema sp.; assembly: GCA_016297415.1. GTDB lineage: Bacteria > Spirochaetota > Spirochaetia > Treponematales > Treponemataceae > Treponema_D. Next base: position 20,212 of record JAEDGQ010000021.1, on the reverse strand, counting down.
CCTGTATCTTGTTTTTTGTATTCTTCCATAATGCTTTCATAACGTTTTTCTGTTGCTTCAAGAAAATCCAGTTTTTCATAGATTTCTCTTTCGCCTCGTCCCTCAACTCTTTTCAGGCTGACTTCAGGTTTTATTTTAAAAAAGAAAAGCAGCTGTGGAAGGGGGAAAGGGGAGTTCAATAGTCTTGGAAGCTTGTCACCGCAGGTAACACTCTGATATGTAAGGCTTGAAAAAAGGTATCTGTCACTTACAACAATTTTTCCCTGGCTGCAAAGTTTTTCAATGCCGCAGTTTGAACCTGATGTTCCGTAAAGATGTTCAGCTCTGTCTGCTGCAAAAAGATAGGCACTTGTTCGGGGATCCAGTTTTACATCTCCTTTCAGCATTGTTCTGAGAAATTTTCCTGTAGGACTGTCTGTAGGCTCTGTTGTAAAAAAGAATTTTTCATGTTCCGGTCTTTCTGAAAGAACTTTAATTTGAGTTGAAGTTCCGGCTCCGTCAATTCCTTCAAAAACTACAAAATTTTTTAATATCATCTTATTATATCCCCTTAAAAAGTGTACTAATTTTACCGATAATAAAGTAGAATTGTCCACATCCCCAAAGCAATGAAATCCCGATATCTTAAAGTTAGTTTAAGCAGTTTATTATTCCTCTTTCTAGTTACAGGTACTATAGCACTTATAAATCCTGTTTACCAAAAAACACAGAAAATTTTACGAAAAGAGGCATTGGAAATTACAGAAGACATTGCCTTAAAAACGGGACTTATTATTAAATACGATTCTCTTTCACCTTCTGTTCTGGCTGGAATTAATCTTCGGGGTATTGAAGTTCGTGATGCAGACAGTGGTAAAAAACTTGTTCAGATTAAAAAAGCGACTTTTTCTTACAGACTTCTTGATTTTTTTTCAAAAGAACCTGTAAAAGCAATAAAACTTCTTCTGCTGCAAGGCGTAACAATCGAATTTGACTCCGTAAAAGACGGGGACATTATCGAGAAGATTAATGAAAACTTTCTTTCTGAAAATAAAAAAACAGAAGGAAACTCGAAATCCCGGATTTTACCGCTTTTGAACGGTCGTCAGCTGGATATTCCGTTTGACGTGGAATTAAAAAATCTAAGCATTCATTATGCAACAGAAAAAAATGATTTTCTTGTTTCAATAAAAAATATTCTGCTGGAAAAAAGCTTTAATGTACGAAACGGGGTAGTAATAAAAACCGCAGGACGTCTTGAGTTCCGAAGTGATTATCTGAAAAGCAATGATTACCGCAGTCTTTGTGCCTGCGGTTTTTCCGTTTCCGGGACACTTTACAAAAACCTGAACGGCAGCTCTCTTTTGCTTAAACTTTTCGAAAACAGTCGTGCCGATTATTCACTTTCTAAGGCTGAACTTCTGGCAAATTATTCAGACAATAGAATTACTGTCCGTTCAATTAATAATTCTCTGCCATATACCTTCCACTGTGAAGGTGATCTGGAAAAATCTTCTGTCAGTTTAGGTGCTTCTGCCAATCGTCTTGATCCGGGCCGTCTGCTGAGAGTTCATAACAGCCACAGTTTCTTAAAAAAAATCTTCGGTTCAACAGTAACTGGCGACATTAAGGTGGGAGCATCCTTTGCTGAAGATACTGATTTTGTTGATTCCATTAATCTTTCAACTGATGCTGAAATCTCCCTGTCTAAAAAAATTATGGGACAAAAAGTAAATGTTAATTACAACCTTAAGGGGCAGAACGGAATTGTAAAAATCAATAGATTTAATGTTTCCGGAGAACCGGTTTCTGCATCCTATGAAGGAAGTTTTGACATTAAAAACATGCAGCCTTCCGGTGTATTCAGTCTTAATCATCTGCTTTTGAATAACGGAGGACTTGTTCAGACTGAAGTTTATATTGAACCTTACAAAAACGGATTTATGTGCTTTGCTCCTCAGCTTTTTATGGGAGAGCGCAGCCTTACAGCCCTTCAGCTTTCTGTCCTGCCTGTAAATCAGTCTGTGGATTTTGTTTTTGAATTTGATGATTATTCTCATGCTGATTATGAAAAAAGCGGTCACGTTAAAATCGACGGCAGTTACATGACAGGAAAAAACAGCCTTATTCAGGCTTCTGCTTCGATTTCAAATATTTTCGTCGACAGCCTTATGCAGACAGTTCTGTTTTTTTCGAAAGACGGATTAAAAGATTCAGATAAAAAAAGTTTTAAGACTTTTGAAGATTTTATCCTTACAGATGAAATTTACTTTACTACTGATTTTGAAACATATTCATTCAATTCCCCATTCTTCCTTGTTGCCAGTACTGAAAATCAGCGTCAGCTCCTTATGCTTTCGATTGACGGCTCAAATCAGACAATAAACCTGAGCAATATGGAACTTCAGTTTAATGATAATACTGCCCATGCAACCGGTGGAATTGACTTCAACGGAAGCTTTACAGATTTCAACTTCTTTTTAGATGTTGTTGCAAATACTCTGCCATATACTTTCTCCGGCTCTTATTCAAATAAGTTCCTTCTTGTATCCGGAGATTATGATTTTAACGCTGCTTTCAATTTTGAAGACAAGATTCAGGGATCTGTAGATTTTACTTCACTTCCTGTTAAAGCAGGAGAAAATATTTTTACCGCTTCTGTTGCTTCAACAATGTATTACAAATCTGCTGATGATTTTGAAATTGAAGTTTCCAATTTCGATGTAGAAGAACCTTCCGGAAAAATTGCATTTAAGCCTCATTTTGTGTTTTCAGGTTCCGGAAATAAATACGGATTTGTATTCAGCAAAATCGGATATTTTGATGTTGCTTCAGCTCTTGACGGAAAAGGTAGCCTGATCTGGGGACTTACTGACGGAACTCTGGATTCCCTTCTTGTTGATGTAAAATTAAAGAGCCTTATTTCCAGCGAAAGGGTGGACCTTAACGCTAGTATTCAAAATCCTCAGCTGCTTCCTTTAAGTGTAGAAAATCTGATGAATGATTTTTATATTTCTGCCCAGGGTACACTTAAAAATTTCTGTTCCGGTCATTTCCTTACAGAACAAAATAAAGATAATGTAATTAACGCAGATTTTTCAGCTACAGGTACAGTTAAAAATCCTCTTGTAAACCTGAAGCTTAATAAATCTTCAATCAACGCTGCGGGTTTTCCATTAACTGCTTTTGGAAATTTTGTTTATGATGACAGAGGTCTTAGTGTTACTGATTCTCAGATAAAATGGGCTTTCCTCAATGTAGAAAACATTACTGGTGGTTTTAAGCCGGAAGAATGTACCGGCTCCCTTACTGCAAAAGTTTCTGGTGAACTGTGTGAATTAACTTTCAATGTACCGCTGCAGGTTAATCTTATGTCTTTGACACCAGGTAACAATAGTTTCAGTAATCTTATGGCCCAGATTAAATCTGACAAAATGTCTGGTACTTTCTTCCCTGGAAACGAAAAACTGGATTTTGTTGTTACAAAAAATGACAGTCTTATTAACGTTGTTTCTGCTGGTGGAAAAGGAATCAGGGCTTCTATTCACGGTTCAAGTTTCGAAGCTTCTTCTGGTGTTGATTCTCCTTTGAAGTTTGATTTAAAAGGTTCTGTAATCAACAATCAGCTTGACATTCAGATAAAAAACATTAACGCTGATTTAAGAAAATTCTGTCAGACTATTAGTATTCCTTATGTTAATTTTACTCAGGGAACTTTAAACGGGGCACTTAGAATTTCAGGACTTACAACAGACCCTGAATTTACAGGTGCAGTTCAGGTTATTAAGCCTGAATTTACTGTGCCATTTTTGTCCAAAAAAACTTTCCGTACAGAAAAAGTTTTTGCCACAGCAGGTCAGAAAAATTTCCAGGTTAAACCTACAAAATTTCTCCTTGATAAAAACCCTGTTTCTGTAGGTTTGAATATTGAATTTGACAGATGGGGAATTGATTTCCTTGATTGTGACATTCTTACAGATAAAGATGTATATATTCCTATGGATATGACATTCCCATTTATCCGTTATAAAGGAAACGCCGGCTTTGATATGCTGATTCATCTGATTCCTGATTCTGTTACAATAACCGGAGACATTTTCGGTAATAAAGGTGCAATTGAAATCCAGACAAACGATATTGTTGGTTCCGATGATGATGAAGAAAATTCCGATGACATGGATTTTATCGTTGACCTGAATATTCAGATTCACAACAAGGTTCAGATTCTTTTGAATCCTCTTCTTAGAGGTCTGATTGTTCCTGGTTCTGCAATGGAACTGTTTATTGATACAAGAACTGGTGGTGTAGGGGCTAAAGGTGAAGTAAACCTTCGTGGTGGAGAAGTTGTGTGGTTGAACAGAAACTTCTATATGAAAGAAGGACGGATGGTGTTTAATGAAACACAGGACCGTTTTGATCCCCGCATTACAGTAAGAGCCGAAACAAGGGAACGTGATGTTAACAATAACCAGGTAACTATTATTCTCAGTGCAACAGGCCAGACATTAAGTCAGTTTAATCCTCGTCTTTCTGCCAGTCCTGCAAAATCAGAGAAAGAGATTGTGGAACTTCTTGGTCAGGTTATTACTGCGGATTCTGAAAATGCAGCTTCTCTTGCTGTGGCAGGTGGTGACTATATTGTTCAGGCTACAGTAATGCGTCAGGTTGAGAATGCGTTGCGTGAAGTATTTAATTTTGATATATTTTCTATACGAACCAATGTTCTCCAAAATGCAGTAAAACAGGGTATGGAAAAATCTGCAAACAGACAGCCTGGTTTTGGTAACTATTTTGACAATTCAGCTGTTTATGTAGGTAAGTACTTTGGTAGTGCAATGTATGTCGATGCCTTAATGCATTGGAATTATGATGATACGAAGGCAGGAGATAAAAATTCCAACGGACTTGTATTCCAGCCGGAATTTGGTCTTGAAATGGAATCTCCATATGTAAATATTCGACTTGGTGTAGCTCCAGACCTGGAAGCACTTAAGAAAAGTTTCTGGACTACTTCACCATCTATTACATTATCTTGGAAACATTCATTTTAGACAGGAGAATATATGTCCTTTAATCGTCTGCGTGTTGCTTGTGTTCTTTGTGCGGCAGTAGCTTTTTTTACACCATCCCTTACATTTGCTCAGAATTCTACAGCTTCTGAACAGTCAGATGACGGCTGGTATTATGGAAAATTAATCCGTAACGTTAAATTCAAAAATCTAAAAAATGTTGATACAAAAGAAATTGAAGGTGTAACCGGCAGTTTCATAGGAAAAAAGTTTTCCGATGAAGTTTTTAGTGAACTTCTGGACAGACTTGATTCCCTGGATCTTTTTGAAGATATTTCTCCTGAGGCTCTTCCTGGTGATCCTAAAAAAAATACAGTAGAAATCGTATTCACAGTTGTAGAACGTCCTTCAGTTAAGAGAATTACTTTTTCCGGAAACAGACAGGTTCGTACTGCAGAACTTAAAGATGCTATTTCATTAAAAGAAAAAGATATTTTTGTTGAAAGCAAAGTTCTCCTTGATGAACGTGCCCTTCGTGACCTTTATCTTTCAAAAGGTTTTACAAACGTTCAGGTAACAAGTCAAAAAATAGAAGCTGAAAAAGGTGTTGAAATTAATTTCAAGATTAATGAAGGCCGTTCAACTGTTGTAACAAATATTGAATTCCGTGGAAATAAAGTTGTTTCTTCAAGAACATTAAAAGGAAAAATTCAGCTTAAAGAAGCTGGACTTATTAACAAAGGAGCTTTTCAGGAATCAGAACTTGAAGCTGATAAAGTTGCAATTCTTTCTTATTATTACAACATCGGTTACATCGATGCTGAAGTTATTGATGTAACAAAGAATGTAGTTCCAAATTACAAAAAGAACCGTGATGAACTTACTGTAACTTTCGTAGTGCAGGAAGGCTCTCAGTACACATTCGGTGGAGTTAAGTTTAAGGGCAATATTATTTTCCCTGATGAAAAACTTAATTCCCTCATTAAACTTAAGACAGGTGCTGTATTCAATCAGACTAAATATAATGAATCTCTTATGGCTGTTGCTGATTTGTATTACGAAAATGGTTATACAACAAACGGTTTCCAGCCAATTCCTCATAAAGACAGCGATAACAAAGTAATTTCGTACGATTTTATTATTAAGGAATCTGTAAGAAGTCATGTTGAAAGCGTTTTGATTAAAGGAAATTCCCGTACTCAGGAAGAAGTAATCCGTCGTGAAATTCCAATCGAAGCCGGTGATATTTTCTCAAAAGCAAAAGTAACTACAGGTCTTCGTAATCTTTATAACCTTCAGTACTTCAGTGCAGTTGTTCCAGATATAATTCCAGGTTCGGAAGAAAATCTTGTAAATCTTGTTTTCTCCGTTGATGAACAGTCCACAACTTCAATTGAATTTGGTGTTACTTTCTCAGGTGTTTCAGATCCTGATGATCTTCCATTTGCACTTTTCTTAAAATGGCAGGATTCAAACCTTCGTGGTACTGGAAAATCTTTAAGTGCAAGTTCTACAGTTTCTACTGATGAACAGTCTATTTCGTTGAGTTATGGAGAAAACTGGCTGTGGGGTATGCCAATCAGCACAAGTATCAGTACAAGTTTCTCTCATTCAAGCAACAGCTGTCTTCGTCTTGCAATTGACGGGGACGGAAATATTAATGATGATGATTTTTACATGGATTATGAACAGTGGGTATGGAGTCTTGGTTTCTCTATGGGACGCCGCTGGACACCTGTCTGGGCTATTATTTCATGCAGTGCCGGTATTAACGGCAGTCTTGTAAACAATCAGTACGATGCAGATATTTATGTTCCTGCAGATTCAACAATTGCAGAATACGCAAATACCTGGGGATGGCAGAACTCTCTGTGGGCATCAGCTTCTATCGACGACCGGGATATTAACTATGACCCTTCATCAGGATGGTTTGCCAGTGAACGTCTTACATGGTTTGGTCTTACACCTTGGGAATCAGAATACTTCCTTCGTTCTGATACAAAACTTGAAAAATACTTTACCCTCTGGAACCTTCCGATTACTGAAAAATGGAACTGGAAAATGGTTCTTATGGGATATACTGGCTTAAGTCTTCTTGTAACAACTCCAGATTCAGGAATCGGTAATTCAAGTAAACTTTACATTGACGGTATGTTTAATGGCCGCGGATGGACTACCATTTACAATGGCAAATATCGTGGTGAAGCAATGTGGAGTAACACAGCAGAACTTCGTATGCCTGTAGTTCCAGGAATTCTTTCCCTTGACTGGTTCGGAGATGCTGCTGTTATTAAAAATTCTCCTTATGAATTGTTTAACGACCTTTCAATTTCAGACTTCTATTTCAGTACAGGTCCTGGAATCCGTTTCTCTATTCCTCAGTTCCCGTTAAGACTTCTGTTTGCAAATACATTCAGAGTTGACGACAACTACAATGTAAAATGGGATAAAAACTGGAAGTTTGTTCTTTCATTCAATATTACTAATAAATAATGAACCGGGGTTTTATAATGAAAAAGTTCGTTTTGATTTTAGCAGTTGCTTTAATTGGTTGTGCAGGTGCTTTTTCTCAGCAGATTACACGTTTTGGTGTTGTAGATACATCTCGTGTTTATAATGCTTATTTCCGTAATTCAGCTCCAGTACGCAATTTTGAATCTAAAAAAGCAGAATTTCAGAATGAAATCAATAAGCGTACAGAAGAAATTCAGAACCTTAAAAATCAGAAAGTTGAAGCACGCAAAAATAACAATGATACTCTTGTAAAAAAGCTTGATGCTGAAATTACAAAGAAGACAGATATTCTTACAGAATATACAAATGCCAAGAATGTAGAACTTGAATCCCTCAAAAAGACTCTTCAGAATTCTGATGCTTTCTATAAAAAACTTTACAACGTACTTGCAAAAGTTGCTGAAAATGAAGGTTACTCCCTTATTCTTAGTCTTCAGCAGGCTAATGCCGTTCTCTGGTACAGCCCTTCTGTTGATGTAACTGAACTTGTTATTGCTGAGCTGGGACTTTAATCTTTTATGGCCAAAGATAAGGTCGTAGCAGGAACTGTTCAATCCCGCTCAGAAAATACAGAAGCAACACCTCTTATGATTCAGTATCAGTCCATTAAGGATGAACATCGTGATGAGGTGTTATTTTTTCGTCTTGGTGATTTTTACGAAATGTTTAATGAGGATGCTGTTGAAGTAAGCAGACTCTTAAACCTTACATTAACTCATCGGGGAACCCAGCCTATGTGCGGGATTCCTTTCCACGCTGCAAAAATTTATATTGCCCGTCTTCTTCGCCTTGGAAAAAAAATTGCAATTTGTGAACAGGTTGGAGAAATTGCAAAAGGAAAAGGCCTTACAGAAAGAAAGGTAATTGAAATCATTACTCCTGGAACTGCTGTAGAAAGTGAATACCTTGATGGAGGTGCAAACAACTTTCTTGCCTGTGCTTCAATCAGAAAAGGGCAGGTTGGATTTGCATACATTGATGTTACAACTGCTGATTTTCTGGCTACAAGCTGGAACGAAAAAGATATGGCTGAAAATCTTTCAAAAGAAATCGGCCGTTCAAATCCCCGGGAAATTCTTTTTCCGGAAAGTTTCAGATCTTACAGAGTTGTGCAGGAAGTGCTTGAGCAAAATCCAGAAATTGCAGTTTCCTATTATCCGGACTGGAATTTTGATAACGAACTTTCATATAAACGACTTTTAAGACAGTTTAATACAGCAAATCTTCGTTCTTTCCAGCTTACAGAAGATTCTCCAGAAGTTGGTTCTGCAGGGTTTCTTCTTGATTACCTTTTAAGAACGGCTTCAACAAATGCTCCTCATGTCAGCGGAATTAAGATTTATAAAGACTGTGAGTATGTTGTAATGGATGATTCTTCCAGAAGAAATCTTGAAATTACAGCTAATATTCGTGATGGAAGTTATCTTTATTCTCTTCTGGAATGTGTTGCTCATACCAAAACTGCCATGGGTAAACGTCTTATGGTCAGCTGGCTCAATTATCCTCTGACTGACAGCAGGAAAATTGCTTCCAGACAGGACCATGTTGAACTGTTTGTAAATAACAGAAGACTTCTTGAAGCAGTACATCAGTCTTTAGATACAGTTCTTGATATTGAGCGTCTTGCCGGTCGAATTGCCATGGAAAGAGCCCATGCAAAAGATCTTCAGGCTTTAAAAGCAAGTCTTAACGGCTGGTTAAATGTCCGCACTTTAATTGAAAACTATGGTTTCTCAGCAACTTCCACAGATATTGCTAAACAGATTTCTGAATTAATTGAATCTGCAATTCTGGAAGATCCTGCAACATCTTTAACAGAAGGTCGACTTATAAAAGACGGCTGGTCAGGTGAACTTGATCACTGGCGTGATGTTCAGAATAACTTCAATAAAATTCTTGAAGAATATGCTGAAGAAGAAAAGCAGAAGACCGGCATTACAAATCTTCGAATCAAAAATAATAATAATGCAGGTTATTATATTGAAATTACCAAAGGCAAACTGGATCAGGTTCCCGCCCATTTTATTATGCGCCGTTCTCTTGTTAATGCAGAGCGTTATACAACTGAAAGACTTCAGGAACTTGAACACCAATTGAATGAGGCTGGTACAAGAATCATTCAGCTTGAAAGAGACCTTTTTGTAGAAATCAGAGCTCAGATTGCAAAACATGTACCATATCTGCTTCAGACTTCCCGTGAAATTGCATACACAGATGTTACTTCAAGTCTTGCCTATGCCTCTATTCTTCATAATTGGACCAGACCTCTGGTAGATGATTCTTCAGCATTTGAAGTTGTAAATGGACGTCATCCCGTAGTTGAACTTCATTTACCGGAGGGTGAATTTGTACCTAATGACATTACAATTTCTTCGCCTGCTGATTTTAATGAAAACTGCAGTACTTCTTTTGCCTTGATTACAGGTCCTAATATGGCCGGAAAAAGTACATATTTGAGGCAGAATGCTCTCATTGCACTTCTTGCACAGACCGGAAGTTTTGTTCCTGCTGAAAAGGCTCATATTGGTGTTGTAGATAGAATTTTCTGTCGTGTAGGTGCAAGTGATAATCTTGCCAGAGGTGAATCAACATTCCTTGTTGAAATGACAGAAACAGCAAATATTCTTCGTTCAGCAACAGAAAAATCCCTTGTAATTATGGATGAAGTTGGTCGTGGAACTTCTACTGAAGACGGGCTTTCAATTGCCTGGGCAATCAGCGAATATCTCTTAAATACAATAAAATGTAAAACTCTTTTTGCTACACATTACCACGAACTTACCAGACTTAATCACAATGCCATGAAACTTTTATGTATGGCTGTAAGTGACAAATCTGGAAGTATAGTTTTTCTTAGAAAAATTATGGAAGGGGCAAGTGAAAACTCGTATGGTCTTCATGTTGCAAAACTGGCTGGTGTTCCGGAATCAGTTATTTCCCGTGCTTCAGAAATATTACAGCATATTCAGCAGACTGCCGGTGAACGACCTCTTGTCAGTGATGAAATTTCAACTAAAACGACTTCAGATGAAAAAAAATCTCCTTTCAGTGCAACTGCTCCCGGATTATTTTCTGATGAAGAGCTGGTTCTTGATGAAATTCTGTCACAGGATCCTGAAAATATGACACCAATGCAGGCTTTACAGTTAATTTCCCGCTGGAAATCTACTCTTTCTGGAAGATAGTTTTTGAATTTTTGTGTATTTTTTCTCATTTAGTGTAAATAACTAATATGTAATGGAAAAAAAGCATTCTGGGTTTTTCAGAACTAAGATTTTCAGATTCTTTTTCAAAATCCTCTGTTTTGCTCGTTCAGTGCAGGTTTTTATTTTTGGCGGAGAAGAGTGTCTGTGCTGTGGGAAAAGCAGCGGTGTAATTCCCCTCTGTGAATCTTGTCTGGAAAAACTTCTGCTTGAAATGGATAATTCTGACAGGTGTATTAATTGCGGGAAACCTCTTGTCAGTGAAATCCAGTTGTGTTCCAGCTGTAGAACCTCTCCTGTTTTGAAAAGTTCAGATGCTTCTTTTCCGTTATTTTCTTACAGATTATGGCGAAAAAACCTTTTGTTTCAGTGGAAAATTGAAGATCAGAGAACTCTGTCTCCTGTATTTGCATCTGCTTTTTACAGATTTTACAAAAAATTACCGGAAAATCAAAAAAACAATTCTTTAGCTGTTGTCCCTGTACCTCCAAGAGCAGGAAAAATAAGAAAAAAAGGGTGGGATCAGATTGATGAACTTTGTTATTACTTACAAAAACTTTATGAAGTGCCGGTTTTGAAGGTGCTTTATCGGGTTTCAAAACGACAGCAGAAAAAACTTTCCAGAAATCAGCGTTTGGAGCAAAGTGTATCGGCCTATCATTTGAAAAAAGAAAAATATATAAGGGAATTTATGGCTGCTCCTCCAGAAAAAGTTATTCTTGTAGATGATGTTTTTACTACAGGAAGTACTCTGGAAGCCTGCTGTCAGGCCTTAAAATCAGCAGGTGTTAAGAAGGTTTTTTGTGTTACTTTATTTATAGTAGATTAGATTTGATTTTATATGTGTTTGAAGGTATAATTAATTAGTATTTTAAATATAATCTGATGAGGTACTTATTATCATGGAAGAAGAAATCCCAGGTTACACAGTTGCAGAAGCAGTTCTGGAAGCCAGACGCTGCTTAAAATGTCCAAAGCCTTTGTGTAAAACCGGCTGTCCAATTGAAAATGATATTCCACAGTTCAACCAGGCTCTTTCTCAGGGCAATATGGGCGAAGCATATAGAATTATTTCCCAGAAGAGCAATCTTCCTGCTATTTGTGGTCGTGTATGTCCACATGAAAACCAGTGTGAAGGACACTGTGTACTGGCAAAGACTGGCAAGGGTATTAAAATCGGTCGTATTGAACGCTTTATTGCTGATTTCTACTCTGAAAACCAGCTTTCAAGTGAAAAACTTGTTCCAAAAACACAGGGCAAAGTTGCTGTTATCGGTTCAGGTCCTGCCGGTCTAACAGTTGCTGGTGATCTTGCACGTAAAGGTTTTAACGTTGTAGTTTACGAAAACGAAGGTGAACCAGGTGGTGTACTCCTTTATGGTATTCCAGATTTCCGTCTTCCAAAAGAAATCGTTCGCCGGGAAACAAAAAATATTGAAGCCCTTGGTGTAACATTTGTATGTAACACAATGGTTGGTAAAGATATTACAATCGACAAAATGTTTGAAGAAGGTTTTGATGCTGTATTTATTGGTACAGGTACAGCTATTGCTAAGGGACTTGGTATTCCTGGAGAAGACCTTAAAGGTGTTATTCAGTCAAGTTATCTTCTTCGCATGAATCGTCTTTACCGGGACGGCAATGTTGGAATTGAAGAAGTTCCAGTGGAAGAAGGCGATGAAGTAGTAGTAATCGGTGCCGGCAATGTTGCTATGGATGCCTGCCGTACAGCTGTAATGCTTAAGGCTAAAAAAGTTACATGTGCATACCGCAAGACAATCGAATTTATGAAAGCGGCTCGTGCTGAATATGATGGTTGTGTAAAAGACGGTGTAGAATTTGCATGGGAACACGCACCTCTGGAAGTAATTGGTGAAAACGGAAAAGTTACAGGCCTTAAAGTTACAACTCCAGAAGGAGAAAAAGTAATTCCTTGTAACAAAGTTCTTATGGCAGTTGGTTCAAAACCTGCAGGTCGCGTAATTGCTTCAACACAGGGAATCGATGCTGATGAATCTGGTTATGTTATTACACAGCAGAAACCATACGGTATGACAACTAAGAAGGGTGTATTTGCCGGCGGTGATGTTGTACATAAACCAGCGACTGTAGTTCTTGCAATGAAAGAAGCAAAAAAAGTAGCTCAGGGTATTGCAGATTACATTGAAGCTCGTAAACTTCTTGGTGTGTGATCAACAGTAAATTTTACTAAAATATAAGGGGTTAAAAATATGGCAGAAGGAACACAGATTCAGCTCGTAACATTTCAGCTTGGTGAAGAACTTTATGGTGTAGATATTATGGATGTAAAAGAAATCGTAAAAATCTGCCCGGTTCGTCAGATTCCAAATGCTCCATACTATGTAGAAGGTATTTTTAACCTCCGCAGTGAAATTATTCCTGTTATGAATCTTCACAAACGATTCCAGATTAAAAAGCTGGAAATTGCAGAAGATGAGGAATTTGAAGGCGGTTTTATCATTATCAATATCGATAACAACAAAATTGGTATTATCATTGATAAAATCGCTCGTGTAGTAACTGTAGATATGGCAGATGTAAAAGCTCCTCCTCAGATGATCAGTGGCATTGGCACTGAATATATTCAGGGTGTTATTCGTCAGGATGATCATTATCTTATTATGCTTGATATCAGAAAACTCTTTAATGCTAAAGAACTTCAGAAGATTTTTGATGCAGAATAATATTTTCAGGCATAAAATTTAATTCAAAAAAGTACAGGTAAAAATATAAAATGATTCAGACTTTCAGTTCTACAATTCGCAGAAAGGAAATGGATGCAGTTTTAACATGCATGGTCGATGAAAAAATCGGTCCTGGAGAATTAAATACACGTTTAATTCAGACTGTAAAAGATTTTACAGGATGTGATGGAGCTGTAGCTTTCAGAAGTCCTGCCATCGCTTTTTCTTATGTTTTAAAAGCTCTCGATCTTGAAAAGGGTACTGCTATTATGATCAGTGCCCTTGCTCCATACTGGCAGTATTCAACAATTATTGAATGTGGATATAAACCTCTGATTCTTGATGTTATTGAAGAAACAGGCCTGGTAACTGCAGAAATCGTACAGAAAGGAATTAGTGAAGGCGGACGTCTTCTTCTGCTTCATGAAACAATGGGAATCGTTCCTGAAATCGAAAAAATCGTAGCATTAGGTATTCCTGTTATTGAAGATATTTCTCAATCTGTAGGTGCTGTAGTTCCTGAAGATTTTGAGGCTGCCGAAGAAACCACTAATCCTGCTGCTAAAAAAAAGGTAAACAGAAAGGCTGGTTCTTTTGGTCTTTTTACAATTATGGGACTTGAAGAATTTGATACAATTACCGGTGGTGGTGGTGCAGTTGTAATGGCTCCACAGCGTCGTGAATGGATTGTATTAAAAAAATATACAGACGTTGCTCCTAGAACAGATATTCTTCCAGATATTAACAGTGCATTGGCATATATTCAGTTAAAAGAATTTTCAAGAAACGAACAGGCAAGAAAAGCTCTCTTTGCCATTTTTCAGCGCACTTTAATGAGTGGTAAAAATAAAACTTTTAATCGTGCACCTGATGATGGATCAACAATATGGTCTTTCCCCGTAGTCCTTAACGGAAGTGTAAAAGATGTAAAACAGTATGCAGGAAAAAAAGAAATTGAAATCCAGCCTGCTTATGAAGACAGCGTAATTGCTCATCTTGAAGAACTTGAAGCCGCAAATTATAAGGTTGCAAAAGCTCTTAATCTTAGAACTGTTTTGTTCCCTCTTTATCCAAGAATCGGCTCCGAAGCAGCTTCCAAAATTTCTAAGGTTTTAACAACATTGCCATAATCCTCGAGGTATTTTTGTATGGTCAGATGTCTGATAATTGTTAATACATATAAAGAAGAGTCAAAAAAAATGGGTGCTGAAATCAAGACATATCTTGATGGAATCGGTATCTCAGGTGAAATTTTTATGTTTAACGGATTTTCTGAGCAGTACCCGTTTTCAGGATTTGACTTTGTAATAACTCTCGGTGGTGATGGTACAGTACTTTTTGCTGCCAGAGGTTGTGCTCCTCATGGAATCCCGATTATTCCTATAAATTTTGGTACTTTTGGTTTTATTGCCTCTGTTCAGAAACAGGAATGGAAGCAGGAAATCCATAAATTCTTAGACGGTAAATCTCTTATTGTTAAACGCAATATGCTTCAGTCTGAGATTTACGGAAATGGAAAAAAACGTTTTTCAGCTACAAGTCTTAACGATGTAGTCATTAGTGCAAAAAACTCAGCTCACACAATTAAATTTAAGGTTAATTATGGTCAAACAGAGCTGGGAACATTTGTAGCTGACGGTATAATTCTTTCAACATCAACTGGTTCTACAGCATATTCTGCCAGCGCAGGCGGACCGATTCTTGATCCTTATATTGAAGCTATGTGTCTGACTTTGATAAATCCTTTCAGTCTTTCCAGCCGTCCTCTGGTTTTAAGTCCTGATGTTGAACTTGAAATTGAAATTCTCCCGTCGAGAGTAAGTGATGTTATTGTTACTGTTGACGGTCAAATTCCTATTGATTTACATGTAGGAGATGTGGTAAAAATCCGCCAGACTAACGACAAAGCACTTCTTGTAGGATGTACTCAGGAAAAATTCTACAAATCGCTGCGTCAAAAACTTAACTGGTCTGGAGGATTAAATGCTTGAAGACCTTCACATTAAAGATTTTGCATTAATTGATAGTGCAAATGTTGATTTTAATAATGGTTTTACAGTCCTCTCCGGTGAAACAGGTGCAGGAAAGTCTCTTTTAATTGGTGCCCTTACTTTTTTATTAGGTGGTAAAGGCGGTGTTGAACAGATTCGTACTGGCTGTCCAATGGCTACTGTAAGCGGAACATTTTATATAAAAGGCCTTTCAGATCCAGTAGATCCTTCGAAAGTTAATGAAGAAGAACCAGAAACAGCAGCACAATGGCTTTATGTTCATGGAATTGCTTCAGAAGATGATAGAATTCTGATTCGCAGAGCTGTTCGTGATAATGGAAAAAGCGGAGCCTGGATTGGTGATACTGCTGTTACAAGAAATGATTTAAGTGCATTTTGTTCTTATCTTGTTGATATTCATGGTCAGCATGAACATCAGTCTTTAATGAAAGTAAGTGAACACAGAAAATTCCTTGATTCTTATGCAGGAATTACTGAACAAGTCAGTGCTTTTAAGGAACTTTACTCTCAGCTTGTAGAAAGCCGTCGTCAGCTTAATGAGATGGTTAGTGATGACAAAACCCGTCTTCAGAAAATTGAAGTACTTAGTTTTGCTGTAAAAGAAATTGAAGAAGCAAAATTAAAGGAAAAAGAAGACGAAGAACTTGATGAAGAAGAACGTAAACTGACATCTTTTGAAAAGTTGTATTCAGATATTGAAACAATTTCTCAAGGTCTGGAAGGAAGTGAAGGGAATGGTGCGGTAAACGTTCTGAAAAAAATCCGTTCCGTTTCTCAGCATTCTGTTACACTTGATAAAAATCTTGAAAAACTTGATGCCCGTCTTGAAAGTGCATTTTACGAGTTAAGCGACCTTGCAGCTGAATATTCTCAATATGGACATAGTCTTGTTTTTGATCCTGAACGCCTTGCCTGGGTTCAGGAAAGACAGACATTAATCTATAACCTGAAAAAAAAGTATGCTTCCAGTGTTAATGCCCCCCTTGAAGAAGTCATTAAATTTGCCGGTGATGCACAGAAAAGACTTGAAGAGCTTACAGGTGGCAAAAAAAATCAGGAAGAACTAACAAAACTTATTGATAGTCTTGAAAAACAAGTTTATCAGGAAGCAAAAAATATTTCGATAAAACGCCAGGCTGCTTCTGAAAAAATGTCGGTCTCGGTAATGGAAATTCTTCAGACACTTGGAATGAAAGACACTCGTTTTTCTGTAAGTGTTGTTGAAAAAAATGGAACTGAAGTTGAACAGAAATGCGGTCCTTATGGAATGGATAATATTGAATTCCTTATTGCTGCAAATCCAGGAAATCCATTACAGAGCCTTGCAAAGATTGCCTCCGGTGGTGAATTAAGCCGTGTAATGCTGGCATTAAAAACAGTACTTGCAGAAACTGATGTTGTTGATACACTAGTATTTGATGAAATTGATACTGGTATCGGTGGCGAAGTTGCAGTTTCTGTTGGAGCACATCTTAAAAAACTGGCTTTAAAAAGACAGGTGCTTTGTATTACACATCTGGCAAGTATTGCAGTTTATGCCGATAATCAGTTGAAGATTTCTAAATCTGTAAAGGAAGGAACTACAAATACTGGAGTTACTCCAGTGGAAGGTGATGCGAGAGTAGAGGAAATTGCTCGAATGCTTAGCGGTGATTCAGCAAATTCCGAATCTCTGGAACACGCCCGTTCAATGCTTACCAGATTCAGTAATTAGGAGGTGGTTTATGGCAAAAATTTCAGCAGAAAACAGAGAACTTTTTAACGCAAAAATCGAACCTTACAAGGAGCAGATTAAGTTATCTCTTGATAAAGAAAAGAATATACTCAATCTTATTTCCAAAGACAATACTGGTGTTGCATACAAAAAACTTCTGCTTGCCGAAGATATGATTTTCATCGCTACAATTTGGATGACTATTAATAATCTTTCTGTAGAGCTCCTTGATACAAAAAATAACGATGCTCTTAACGACGCCAGAAAAACTCTTTATAAAGCTGTAATTTATCTGGAAGATGTTGTATCGAATATAATTGACTGTCAGTACTCAGAAATTGAGGATAAGGTTGAAACTATTTCTAATGTGCCTCTGGAAAAACGTTTTTATCTTGTAAAAAAACTGGGGCTTGCCATTCGTCTTTTAATTGACGCTTTCGGTGAAAATACAAAGTGGAAATGGTCTTTTGTTGAACTTCAGGGACGATTTACTACTGTTGCAAAAAACATGATTGATATGAAGCAGGCTTGTAAAGATTATTTTGATCCTCGTTCATCTGATTATGACAATACAGTTTTCTATATCAGACTTATTCTCAAGCTGCTTGATCAGTCCGCAACACAATATCGTGACCGTTATGAACTTTCAACTCATCGTCTTGATGATATGCGTGCTGCTATTAATTATCTTCTTGCTCTTCGCAGACTACAGCTTTTGATTAATCTCAAAGACGAAGCAGAAGACGTAAAAAAGAAAGCAATTGTCTGGAAAGAAAAAATGGAAGCAGATCACAAGCGTGGTATTGCAAGTTAATAAATGTTAAATAAACAGCTTATTCTAAGGTTATTTGAAGGTTTCTCTATCCAGCGATGGAATGATCTGGTGCGTCCGTTTGAACTTGTTGAAATGGATAAAGCAGCAGAGCGTATGGTTGCAGCTTATATTATTGGAAAATATGAAGAGGCCAGAGGAAATAAAGTAGACTGGAACTGGATTATTTATGCATCAATTTTTGAGCTTTTGAAAAAGATTGCTCTCTGCGATATAAAAAGTCCTGTTCAGCAGATGATTAAACGCAAATTCCCGAAAGAATATATAAAGCTTAATGAATGGGTATTAAAGCAGTTTAAAGACATTGTTGATGATAATGAACTTTATTCTGAGTTTACTATTTATATTGGACGAACTGCCGGTAACTTTGCCATGCCTGAAACCTTAAAGCTTTCAGCCAGAATTTTAAGAGCAGCTCATAAATTTTCTTCTCTTCGTGAATTACAGATGATTGAATGTGTAAACGAAGAAGAAAGAATTACAAAAATCAAAAAGGACTTAAACGAAGATATTCAGAAGTATCTGGATCTTCGCGGAATGCAGCTTCTTGTTACAAGACAAAGACCTTTTGATTTTATTATGAAAATTGAACAGCTTAGATTTCAGACAAGATGGAATCAGACTCCACGTGTGCCTCATACTAGTGTTCTTGGTCATTGTTATTTTGTAGCAGTTGTTACAGTTCTTTTAATGCGTCATACCGGTATTAAAATGAGTGACAAACGTCTTTACAATGATTTCTTCAGTGCTTTATTCCATGATTTGCCGGAAGCTGTAACTCGAGATATTATTTCTCCTGTAAAGCAGGCAACTGATGAATTACCAAATATTGTAAAGCAGATTGAAGACGAAATCGTAAGAAGTGAACTTGTCCCATTAATGGATGAGTCTTATGTTGATGAAATTATGTATTTTATCAGCGATGAATTTTCAAATCGAATTCAAATAAAAGATGAAAATGGACAGCTTCAGGTTAAAACTGTTACATGGGATGATATTAACGAAAAGTATGACAGTGAAGAATTTAACCCTGTTGATGGCCGTACAGTTCGTCTTGCAGATCACCTGAGTGCGCTTATTGAAGCTGACAGTTCAATCAAGTATGGAATTACAAGTGAACATTTGAGAAGTGGTAAAGAACATACTCTTAATGGATATGCAAAGGACCTTGTAATTAACGGTGTTGAAATCAGAAAAATCTTTGAAGAAATCGTAAAAGATTAAAAATAAAGTAAACGTAAAGCTTTTTTCTGCCGATAATCTAAGTGCTATGAAATCTTTACTTTCTAAAAAAATCAGAAACTCTATTTTTTCATGTTGTTTTGCAGTATTAGGCTGTGGAATGCTTTTTGCAGATACGACTCATGTTGTTCAGAAAGGGGATACTCTTTATTCCATCAGCAAAAAATACAATACTACAATTCAGTCCATAATTGACGCAAATAAAATTAATGGAAATGATATTAAAGCCGGACAGAAACTCATTATTCCAGGTGCAGTTTCATCTTCGACAGCTGCATCAACACCAGCTGTGTCCGCTTCAAAAAATGAAAGTTATACAGTAAAAAAAGGTGATACCTGGTATGGTATTGCCAGAACTTATTCTGTAAGTGTAAAAGATCTCTATGCTCTTAACGGAACTGATGGAAGTCAGGGCCTTAAAATTGGACAGGTTATAAAAGTTCCAGGTGCTGCCGGAAGTAATTCTAAATCTACAGGTTCTTCAACTGTTAAAACTCCTGCAAAGCCTGCAGTTACTCCAGTTTCAGTTCCGGCAATTGTTGATACACATTCTTATTCGGGTAAAAAAGGTGATCCAAACCTTGTATGGCCTGTTGAAAAACCTGAAGTTGCATATCTTAACGGTAAAGTAAGTGGTGTAACTTTAAGGTCAAAAAAAGATGAAGCAGTAAATTCTATCAAAGCCGGTACTGTAATGTTCAGCGGTACTTATCGTGGATTTGGTAATGTTGTATTTATTCAGAGTAAAACCGGACATATATATGCCTATACAGGACTTGGAAAAGTGCTTGTAAGCAAGGGTGAATATATTGATTACAAAACACAGATTGGAACAGCCGGTATCGACAGTTACTCTTCTAAGCCTCAGATAAGTCTGATGGTATTCCAGAACGGACTTCCTATTGATCCTGCTAAAGCTCCAAGAGGTTAAATATAGAAGGGAATGACCCAAAAGTTCAACTTGCGGTGGTTGAGCTTGTCGAAACCACCATATTTAGTGCA
>JAEDGQ010000104.1 GCA_016297415.1 Treponema sp. | reverse complement strand
GTTCTCGAAACCAGCGCAATTCAAGCGTCGGTTGAGGTTCTCGAAACCTGCGCAATTCAAGCGTCGGTTGAGGTTCTCGAAACCAGCGCAATTCAAGCGTCGGTTGAGGTTCTCGAAACCTGCGCAAATAAGGAAATCAAAATGTTTAAAATTCAGACACTTAATAAAATCAGTTCAATCGGTCTCAACAACTTCCCTCGTGACAACTACGAAGTTGCTACAGACATCAACAACCCGGATGCTATCCTCGTTCGTTCAGCAGAAATGCACGATATGGCTCTTCCAGAATCAATGAAGGCTGTTGCCCGTGCAGGTGCAGGTACAAACAACATTCCTTCTGCAGAACTTGCAGAAAAAGGTATCGTTGTATTCAACACTCCAGGTGCAAACGCTAACGCAGTAAAAGAACTTGTAATTCTTTCACTCCTCCTTTCAAGCCGCCCTGTAGTTGCTGCAAACAAATGGGTAAACACAGAACTTGCCGGCAAAGGTGACGAAATTGCTGCCCTTGCTGAAAAAGGCAAATCAAAGTTCGTAGGTCCTGAACTTAAAGGAAAAACACTTGGTGTAATCGGTCTTGGTGCTATCGGTGCTATGGTTGCCAACACAGCAATCGCCCTGGGTATGAACGTAATCGGTTATGACCCGTTCCTTTCTGTTAAAGCAGCTCTTTCTCTCGATCACAACGTAAAAATCTTCGAAACTCTCGATCAGATTTACGCAAAATCAGACTACATCACAGTTCATGTTCCACAGACTGACGAAACAAAAGGCATGATTAATGCAAATACAATCAAAATCATGAAAGACGGTGTTCGCATCATCAACCTTGCCCGTGGTGGTCTTGTAAACAACAAGGACATCCTTGCAGCTCTTGAAAGCGGAAAAGTTGCAGCTCATGTAACAGATTTCGCAGATGAAAACCTTATGAAGTGCGACAAAGTTATCTGTATGCCACACCTTGGTGCTTCAACTCCAGAAGCTGAAGACAACTGTGCTGTTATGGCAGTTAAAGAACTCCGTGACTTCCTTGAAACAGGTGTAATCGTTAACTCTGTAAACTTCCCTCGGGTAACAACAGATTCTGCAATTCCAGCAAAGGGAACTCGTCTCTGTATCGCTCACAAAAACGTTCCAAACATGATTGCTCAGTTCACAACAATCCTCGGTAACGCAAAACTCAACATTGCCGGAATTGTTGACCAGAGCCGCGGCGACATTGCTTACGCCCTCATCGATGTAGACGGAAAAGTTGGTGATGATGCAGTTAAAGCTCTGGAAGCATGTGATGCCGTAATCAACGTTCGTGCAATCAATGCGTAATCAGTTTTTCTGATCTAAACATAAAGGGGCTGTCCCAAAAGTTCAACTTGCGGTGGTTGAGCCCTTCGACAGGCTCAGGAACCACCTGTCGAAACCACCATATTTAGTGAAATGGTCATTACCTATTGGGACAGCCCCTATGATTCAATTTTAGTGTTTTTTAATGTAAAAAATCTCAAAAAACGCTATTAATAGTGTTTTTATCTTAAGATAAATTCAGACAACATTATTTTTTCATTGCATAATCTGAGTATTTTTAATATATTATTTGTAACTGAAACGGTCGCAGCCTTAACGGCAGCGAATTATATACAATATTGCTTGAATAAATACGAGCCCTGTAAAAAAACTGTTCCGGTTACATCTCAAGTCGCCTTTTTAATTGCAAGGCTAAAAGTGTTTTCAGGTCTTAAAAAAGATACTGTAATCACATCCGTGCCATGCATTTAAAAGGTCATGTCTTAACGGACGCTGATTTCGATGCTACCAGGTTTTTCAGGTCTCCAAAAATTCAAGAAAGGAGATTTAAATGGCAGAAGCTTGGGACGGTTTCAAAGGACGCCTTTGGAAAGACGAAGTAAACGTACGTGACTTCATTCAGAACAACTACACACCTTACGATGGAGATGAAAAATTCCTCGCAGGTCCAACAGATGCAACAAACAAACTTTTTGAAAAGTTGCAGGAACTCCAGAAAGCAGAACACAACAAAAAGTCTATCGGTAAAGACGGAAAAGAAAGAATTGGTGTTCTCGATATGGATACATCAATCGTAACAGGTCTTACATCACATGCTGCTGGTTACATTGATCCAGCACTCAAAGATTTGGAACAGGTTGTAGGTCTCCAGACAGACAAACCTCTTAAACGTGCATTCATGCCATTTGGTGGAATCAGAATGGCAGAACAGTCATGCGAACAGTATGGCTACACTCCAGATCCAGAACTCCACAAAATCTTTACTGTATACCACAAGACACACTCAGATGCTGTATTTGATGTATACACTCCAGAAATCCGTGCAGTTCGTAACTCACACATCCTTACAGGTCTTCCAGATACATACGGACGCGGACGTATCGTAGGTGACTACCGCCGTGTCGCTCTTTACGGTATCGACTTCCTCATCAAATCAAAGGAAGAAGACAAAGCAAACATCGGTGACGGAACAATGACTGAAGAAGTTATCCGTCTTAAGGAAGAAGTTGCTGAACAGATCAAAGCCCTTAAGGGTATG
Source organism: Treponema sp. (assembly GCA_016297415.1). Classification (GTDB taxonomy): domain Bacteria; phylum Spirochaetota; class Spirochaetia; order Treponematales; family Treponemataceae; genus Treponema_D. Next base: position 3,092 of record JAEDGQ010000104.1, on the reverse strand, counting down.
AAAGAAATGGCTAAACTCTACGGATTTGACATTTCAAAACCAGCTGCAAACGCTAAAGAAGCTGTACAGTGGCTCTACTTCGGTTACCTGGCAGCTATCAAAACACAGAACGGTGCTGCTATGTCTATCGGACGTGTTTCAACATTCCTCGACATCTACATCGAACGCGACCTTAAAGCTGGTGTAATCACTGAATCACAGGCTCAGGAACTTATCGACCACCTGGTAATGAAAGCTCGTATGGTACGTTTCGCTCGTATCGAATCTTACAACAACCTCTTCTCTGGTGACCCGGTATGGGCTACTCTCGAAGTTGGTGGTCTTGGACAGGACGGACGTTCAATGGTAACAAAGAACGACTACCGCTTCCTCCACACACTGGAAAACATGGGACCTTCTCCAGAACCAAACATGACAGTTCTTTACTCAAAGAGACTCCCAGAAACATTCCGCCGCTACTGTGCAAAGATTTCTATCGACACATCTTCTATCCAGTACGAAAACGACGATGTAATGCGCCCAGTTTGGGGTGATGACTACTCAATCTGTTGTTGTGTATCTGCAACTCAGACAGGTAAAGAAATGCAGTTCTTCGGTGCTCGTGCTAACCTTGCAAAAGCTCTCCTTTACGCTATCAACGGTGGACGTGATGAAAAGGGCGGTCTTGCTGAAGGTAAACAGGTTGGTCCAGAAGTTCAGCCAATCACAGCTGATGTTCTTGATGCATCTAACTACGATGAAGTTGTACGCAAGTACTGTGTAATGCTGGAATGGCTGGCTGACCTCTATGTTAACTCTCTTAACGCTATTCACTACATGCACGACAAATACTACTACGAAGCAGCTGAACTTGCTCTCGAAGATACAAACATCAAGAGAACATTCGCTACTGGTATCGCAGGTTTCTCTCACGTTGTAGACTCACTTTCTGCTATCAAATATGCAAAAGTAAAGGTTATCCGTGGTGATGTTGAAGTAAAAGCTAAAGACAAGAAAACTGGCGAAGTAAAAGTTGTAGAAGTTGCTAAGAATCAGGCTATCGACTATGTTGTAGAAGGTGACTTCCCACGCTATGGTCAGGATGATGACCGTGCTGACGAAATCGCTGTATGGCTACTCAAGACATTCATGAAGATGATTGAAAAGCACCCAACATACCGCAACGCAGAACCAACAACATCTATCCTTACAATTACATCTAACGTTGTATACGGTAAGGCTACAGGTGCTCTTCCAGACGGACGTAAAGCACACGAACCATTCTCACCAGGTGCTTCTCCATCATACGGTGCTGAAACAAAGGGTCTCGTAAAATCACTTAACTCTGTTGCTAAGCTCCCATATGAATACGCTCTCGATGGTATTTCTAACACACAGACAATCAACCCAAGTGCTCTTGGACACGATGAAAATGAACGCATTGACAACCTCGTAAACGTACTCGACGGATACTTCGATGTATCTGCAGAAAGCGGACACGCTGGTTCACACCACTTGAATGTAAACGTATTTGGTGTTGAAAAGCTCAAGGATTGTCAGGCTCATCCAGAAAAACCAGAATATGCAAACTTCACAGTTCGCGTTTCAGGTTATGCAGTACGCTTCATCAACCTTACAAAGGAACAGCAGGACGACGTAATCGCTCGTACATGTCACGCTTCACTCTAGTGAAGAGTAAGTCGTAAGATCAAAAGCTCTTGCGGCTCATGTTTCTATATAGTTTGATGACAAACTGAACAAAAGCCCCTGGTCCATATGGACCAGGGGCTTTTTTGTTTCTATATTCCATAAAATTAAACAATTTGTTATTATTAATATAAGGAGATTTTTATTATGAAGAAATTACTTTCAGTTTTAAGTGTACTGACACTTATTACAGGCTTCACCTTTGCAGGTGACAACAACAACATTACAGCCGGTTTTGGAGTTGGTTTTGGCGGTGTATATTCTAATGCCGCTGCCGAACTTGATGTTTCTCCAAAAGAAGATGCAGACATTTCCTTTTCTGGTTATGACATTATTGATATTGAAGGCCGTCTGTTCCTTAATAACTGCAATGCAGCATTCCTCCTGCGCGTAAACGGTTCCGTTGCATTCTTTGAAGATTCTCATTTTAATAATTGTTTTATTACGGGTGGAACTTTTGTAGGCACATATATTGGAGCAGGCTACAGAATCCGCCCCACAGACCGCATTTCTTTAATTCCATCCGCTGTGTTTGGTACTGGAATTCTTTCTGCAGAAGATGAAGCTGCTGGTACAGAAACAACACTTGAATACACATCTCTTGATTTCGGTGTTGATTTTGCATTCCTTTATCAGCTCTCTGAAAAAATGCATCTGGAAGTATCCGCTATGGCAACAGTAAATGCATTAGGTACAGGTACTATTTCAGTTGAAACAGGCTACTACAAGTCATCATACAATATTGACGGAAAAGCAGGCAAAGTTACAACAACTGGAAAAATCGGCCTTGTATGGCTTTTCTAAACAAAAACCGATTAAATTAGAAAAAAACGGTTGTTTTATATAGATTAAGCTGCCGCTGATTCCTTAAACAAAAAAAGGGGCTGTCCAATAAGTTTGCATTACGGTGGTTGAGTTTATCGAAACCACCATATTTAGTGTAGCAGTCATTTCGACGAGTGGTTCCTGAGCCTGTCGAAGGGCTCAATGAGTGCTACACTCATTACTTTTTGGACATTCCCTTTTTTCCCTTAACAGGTAATTACCAGTTTTCGATTGTGTTACCGTTAGAATCTGTTGCTTTTCCGACTGCAATAAGAACAATATCAATAATTGAACCAATACCACAACAACCAGCAGTGAGCAGCCAAAGGATTCCTGTTCCGATTTTTCCTTCATAGAAGCGGTTAATTCCACAAACTCCTACAAAAGCTAAACATGCAAGAATAATATCAACAGTGCGACTTTTGTCTGAAACAGCCATATTCTTTACCTCCTGAAAAATGACTAATTTTATTTTATCATACCTTCTTTCTTTATCAAAATTTTATTTAATTTACCAGTGGCTTATTCTAGGGCAAACGCATTATAATATATTCCCTGCTAAAAATGGCTTCCAGTCGTGA
>JAEDGQ010000103.1 GCA_016297415.1 Treponema sp. | reverse complement strand
TTTCGCAAGAAAACTCGCAGGGGTTGGGCGAAGTCCAATCCCCGTGATCCTTGCCCCTGTTTAAAATTAAAAAACTGGAAATTGAACCTGAAAAGCATTTGTTTTGAGAAAAAATCAGTTCCAGCGGGGATTTTTTTTTTTGCTGCAGCTCATGGGTGGTTTTTTTTGTTTTTTTGAAAACTCTTTACTATATTAGTGTCTGCGTCAGGGATGCTGCGTGCATAAGCACGCTGCGAGTATTTCCTTGGTCGCTTGGCTCCCATTTTTGCTTCGCAAAAAACTGAAATACTCGTTTATTTACGTGTGCGCTTTCGCGCACGACCCTGACGCGCTGCGTCAGGGATGCTGCGTGCTTATGCACGCTGCGAGTATTTCCTTGGTCGCATAGCTCCCATTTTTGCTTCGCAAAAAACTGAAATACTCGTTTATTTACGTGTGCGCTTTCGCGCACGACCCTGACGCGCTGCGTCAGGGATGGGAAGGGCGGCGGAGCCGTTGCGGAGCAATGGAGGCGGCAGCCGGAACCCTGGACAGCCCGACCCGGAATGGAGCGCAGCGGAATGGAGGGGGACGCCCGTAAAACTATTATTTTTAAAGTGTGCACTTTTTTATTGTACAAAAGCGACAGGAATTTTTTTTTGATGAAAAATCGGAGTTTTCTGATTGAAACTTTTATGGTGTAGATATATATTAAAGATGTGCCTAAAAAACACTACATATAGCGTGTTTTCGATTGGTAAAAGGCTACAAAGACACTAGACCGTTTTTCGTTTGTCAAGTGTTTTTATAAAAAAAATCTAAAAAGTTTATTTTTTTATGTGGGAGAAAGGGATCTATGAAAATCATTAAGAGAAACGGTGTTGAAGTAATTTTTGATGTAAAGAAAATTGTTACTGCTATTTCTAAGGCAAATAAAGAAGTACCTCTTAGTGATCAGCTTTCCGAAAGCCAGATTCTTGATATCGCCAAATCCATTGAAAAACAGTGTGCTGCAGAAAAACACGAAATGAATGTTGAAGCAATTCAGGACCTTGTTGAAAAGGCCATTATGAAGGCTTCTGCTTACGATATTGCAAAAAAATACATTACTTACCGCTACCAGCACGAACTGATGCGTAAGGCAAACACTACTGATAATCAGATTCTTTCCCTGCTGGAATGCCAGAACGAAGAAGTAAAACAGGAAAACTCTAACAAGAACTCTACTGTTGTTTCTGTTCAGCGTGACTACATGGCCGGTGAAGTTTCTAAAGATATTACAAAGCGCTTTTTGCTGGATGCTGACATTGTTGCAGCTCACAACGAAGGTCTTATTCACTTCCATGATGCTGACTACTTTGCACAGCACATGCACAACTGTGACCTTGTAAATCTTGAAGACATGCTCCAGAACGGAACTGTTATTTCCGGCACAAGAATCGACACTCCTCACTCTTTCTCTACTGCCTGTAACATTGCTACACAGATTATTGCTCAGGTTGCTTCAAGCCAGTACGGCGGTCAGTCTATTTCTCTTGCACACCTGGCTCCATTTGTTGATGTAAGCCGAAAAAAGATTGTTGCTGAAATGAACATGATTGCTGAAAAAACTGGTGTTCATTACACAGAAGAACAGTTTAAAGACATTGTTGAAATGCGCCTTAAGGACGAAATTACACGCGGTGTTCAGATGATTCAGTATCAGGTTGTAACTCTTATGACTACTAACGGTCAGTCTCCTTTTGTTACTGTATTCATGTACCTGAATGAAGCTAAAGATGAGCAGACTAAGGCTGACCTGGCTCTTATTATTGAAGAAGTTCTTCGCCAGCGCTATAAGGGTGTAAAAAACGAAGCAGGTTTCTGGGTAACTCCAGCCTTCCCTAAGCTTATTTATGTTCTTGAACCTGATAACATCAATGAAGGTGAAAAATATTACTACCTTACAGAACTGGCTGCAAAATGTACTGCACGCCGTCTTGTTCCAGACTATATTTCTGAAAAGAAAATGCTTTCCCTCAAAGACGGAAACTGTTTCCCTTGTATGGGTTGCCGTTCTTTCCTTACTGTTTATCACGATCCTGAAACTAATAAACCTAAGTTCTACGGACGCTTTAATCAGGGTGTTGTTACTATTAACCTGGTTGATGTTGCCCTTTCTTCAGGCGGTAACAAAAAAGCTTTCTGGAATATTTTTGATGAACGCCTCCAGCTCTGTTTCCGTGCTTTAATGGCTCGCCACAACAGACTTCTGGGAACTCCATCTGATGTTGCTCCAATTCTCTGGCAGAATGGTGCTTTGGCACGCCTTGAAAAAGGTGAAGTAATCAACAAGCTGCTTTACGGCGGATACTCTACTATTTCTCTTGGTTATGCAGGTCTTTATGAATGCTGCCGCTTTATGACTGGCAAACCTCACACAGATCCTGAAGCTACTCCATTTGCACTTGAAGTTATGCGCTATATGAACGCTAAATGTTCTGAATGGAGAGACCAGACTAATATCGCCTTCTCTCTTTATGGAACTCCTCTTGAATCTACTACTTATAAGTTTGCAAAGGCTCTTAAACGCCGCTTTGGTGAAATTGAAGGCGTTACAGATAAAAACTATATTACTAACTCTTACCATGTTCATGTTACTGAACCTGTTGATGCATTTACAAAGCTTACATTCGAAAGCCAGTTCCAGGAACTTTCTCCTGGTGGTGCCGTAAGTTATGTAGAAGTTCCAAACATGGAAAACAACATTCCTGCAGTTATGGCTGTTCTTCGCCACATTTACGAAAACATTATGTATGCAGAACTTAACACTAAGAGTGACTGCTGCCAGAAGTGTGGTTACACTGGAGAAATCCGGGTTGTAAATGATACAGACGGCAAGCTTGTATGGCAGTGTCCAAACTGCGGTAACACAGACCAGACTACTATGAACGTTGCACGCCGTACCTGCGGTTATATTGGTACCCAGTACTGGAACCAAGGTCGCACTCAGGAAATCAAAGAACGCGTTCTGCATCTGTAGGGTTATATGAACTACGCAGAAATCAAAAAACTCGATATTGCAAATGGTTTAGGCTGCCGTGTAAGTCTTTTTGTAAGCGGTTGCCGTAACCACTGTCCTGGCTGCTTTAATGAATGTACCTGGGATTTTAATTACGGCAAAGAATTTACCGCTGCCGTTCAGGACGAAATTATTGCTGCCATGTCTCCTGTTCACATTATTGGACTTTCTGTACTTGGCGGCGAGCCTTTTGAAGAAGAAAACCAGCGGGAACTGCTTCCTTTTTTACAGAAAGTCAGAAGCACATATCCGGATAAAAATATATGGTGTTTTTCCGGCTATATATTTGATAAAGATATAAAGCCGGCGGAAGGCCGGAAACACTGTGAAGTAACTGATGAACTTCTTAAATGCATTGATGTTCTTGTTGACGGTCCTTTTATTCAGGCACAGAAAGACATTACATTAAACTACCGGGGAAGCCGGAATCAGAGAATTCTTGGACTTAAAAACGGTGAATTAGAAAAGATTATTGAAGACAGAAAAGAGTCTTAAAGATACTTTGTGTTCAGTTTTTTACAACTGAACCAGCGTGCCCCCCATCAGGCATGGAGCCGGTTCCACGGAATCGGCTCTTTTTTTTGCAGATGGCAGCGTTTTAAATTGCAGATTCTCCCGCAAATCCTGTTTCAGCCCCGCAGGTAATCTTTTAGTATGCTGTAGATTTTTTTGAAGTTAGTAACAAGAACAATGAATACAAGAGTAAAAAGCAGGGTTTTCAGAACATAACTGAAAGTGCCAGCAAGCTGGTTTAAAATCTGAAGATTTGTAAGTCCAAAAATCTTTAACGAAAAAAATGAAATGGGAAAATAGAATGGTAAAAGCAGTGCCAGAATAATTGTCGGAACAAGCTGAATCCAGCCATAAATTTTTAGTGTTTTAAGATAAGTTCTGAACTTCATTATTTTTTCCCAAGAAACTTATTGAACACCAGGCCGATTCCCCAGAAAAGGAAACCTGTTATTACATTGCTTAAAGTTACCAGCAGAATCTGAAGCTGCGAAAGAGCTGCCTTTCCCTGCGCATTTATATCAACCATAAGCGAAAGCAGACCTGCAATTGAAGAAAAAACTATATAAACTCTGCTCAATGTGCAGATGATTTTTGGCACATTAATGATACCGGTTTTTTTGTTTCCGAAAATTGTGGATTTTCTGACTGTGTTTCTGTTTTATCTTCCATATTCTATTTCCATCCTTCCCAGATTTTCTGCTGAAGTCCTGCTGTAGCTGCATCCCGGCCATTGCGGCATACAGGAAGCTTTAAAAGCTTAAGCTGATTTTCAAAAAGCTTGTCTTCTTTTTCGCTGTCATCAAGATATGCAATTGAAGCATATTCCTTTGACTTTTTGTCTGTAAGTTCTTCAATGGCATCTGCCCGGCTGCCTAGTGTACGGGCTATGGCAGAAACTACACTGTCAAACTCGCCCCGGCTCATTTCTTTTTCTTTAAGATCTACAAACTGCACCGGAATACGGCGTTCACTGAACCAGCGGCGGGCTGTTTTGCTGTCGAAGGATTTATTTGTTCCGAAGATTTGAATCATTATTCTTTAATCTCTTTTGCTTTTGCTGTGATTGTCTGCATAAGCTTTGTTTTGTCGCCGGCTGCTGCATCAATAAGTCGAACAAAAACTGAACCTGCAATTACGCCTGTAACATAAGGTGCAATGGCATCTGCCTGTTCCTTGCCGTTGATTCCAAAGCCGCCCCAGATTTGTGGAGTAACGCCGCTTTTATTTGGACGCTTGAATTTCTTAAGGAATGAAACTGTTTCATCATCAACCTTTGTGGCTGTTCCTGTAATTCCTGCACGGAGAGCTGCGTAGATTGTTGTAAATCCGCAGTCCAGCATTTTCTGAAGACGCTCATCTGTCATGCCTGGTGCTGCAACTGGAATATTTTCCATGCCGTATTTTTTGCAGGCTGCTGTTAAGCCTTCGTCACAGTCAAACGGAAGGTCTGGAATGATCATGGCTGTAACACCTGCTTCGCTGGCACGGCGGCAGAAATTATCTACGCCTGGTGTGTAAACCAGGGATCCGTATGACATGATGCCGATTTTTACCTGTGGAAAAGCTTTGTGAACTTTTGCTATAAAATCCAGGCCATCCTGTGTTGTAACTCCATGCTCAAGAACTGTGGAGCAGGCATTCTGAATTGCTGGACCGTCTGCGCTTGGATCACTGAATGGAAGCTGTACTTCCAGAAAATCTGCGCCGCCTTCTACCAGGGCCTGAGCTACTGCAAAGCTGAGTTCTGGAGTGGGGTAATTAGCAACTAAATGTGACATCAATTTTTTCATATATAAATCCTTACAATTAATTTTCTAATCTCTTCTGGCAATCCGCTTCCGGTCAGTGCCATCCTGCCCTCACGCTGAGCGGCCTTGCTTCGGCGGTTTGTTCTGAACAGAAAGAGTTTTTTCCATTCCTCTGCAAAAGTTGAACGCTCAGAGTGAGTTCTGTCTGTTCCTTCCCTCACGCTTCTTGCCAGAAGCCTTTTATTTTCTTTGTTTTACATTCCTGCAAAACCTGCTGTTAATTTTCTAATCTCTTTTTTGAAATAACGCTTCCGGTCAGTCCCCGTTCTGTCTCGCGGTTGAGTTTTTAGGGTAGAATTCCTAGGGCAAAACACTCAAAGTGAGCCAGCCCGGTGCCTTCCCTCACGCGTTATTTCAAAAAAGCCTTTATTTTCTATGTTTCCGTTCCTCTGCAAAAGCTGAACGCTCAGAGTGAGTTCTGTCTGTCCCTTCCCTCACGCTTCCTGCAAGAAGCCTTTTATTTTCTTTGTTCTGCATTTCTGCAAAACCTGCTGTTAATTTTCTAATCTCTTTTTTGAAATAACGCTTCCGGTC
>JAEDGQ010000102.1 GCA_016297415.1 Treponema sp. | reverse complement strand
GATTTTTTTCTCAAAAATCTGGCTTTTTTTTTTCAGGCCTTAAAAATTGGAGACCTTTTTCAGTGGCCTCCATAATACTCGGCCCTTCTGTCATACCAGCCCGTAACATCAATCCCCTGCATTTCAATGTTGACAGCTTCGAAATCGTTCAACACACAGGAAATATCAAAAACAGCATTCTTATCCGTAACACTTTCTACCGCCAGTACATTTGGCTGCAGTTTGATGTCACTGACCTTAGCATCAAGAATAGCCTCCAGAAAAGACTGCAGGGCAAACCGTGACTGAGGCGAATTGTCAGTAAACAAAGCCTTAAAAATGGCGTCATATCTCGGATTTAAAAGAGCATCAGGAGACGGACGCATAGAAATCTGTTCCATAAGGAACCTCCTGTAACGAGAAAAATTAGTACTGTAAATGAAAACTCTACAATGAACTCTCGCCGGGCCAGAGATGCAGCCGGTACGTCACAAACTCGTCTTAAGAAAGTCCGTGGAAAAAACACAACTCCGCCGTGCACACAACGAAGAATGCTACAAATATTCTAAAGATAAATATAGTGTCAAAAACAAAAAAAATCAAAAAAAAAGTAAAAAAAATAAGGACTTACCTGCCTGAACGGCAGGTTCCCGCTTTCCGTGGTTCCGCGCAAAAGCGCTCCATTGCTCCGCAACGGCTGCCGCCGCCACTACAATCGGGCGTAGAAGGATAAGGCAAATTAAACGCAGATGAACTCAGATTAAAAGGATCAAAAAAAAGGCCGCCCAGTCTGACTACCGGGCGGTCTTACGTTTTTTTAGGACAATTTCCTTACTGGACGTGCAAAGTTTAGTTTGCACTACGACACACACGAAAACCAAGGTTGAGGAGCTGGTTGCTCGGGTAGTCGTAGCTACGGCAAGACAAGGCACAATTGCCCAAGCTGTTGTTATAACTACCACCACGGCTAACGCGGTCGGAGCCCGACGAGTGGCCGCGAGGGTCAGTTACTGCATCTGAAGAATATTCATCAAATACCGAACACCTGTCCCAGCACCATTCCCATACGTTTCCGCTCATGTCATAAATCCCAAATGCATTTGCACTCTTTTTCTTTACTTCATGAGTCTTTGATTCTGCATTTGAAGAATACCAGGCATAGTTTCCAAGACTTGCTTCTGCGTTTGTTCCGCTCCATGTAAGGGAATCAACTGTTGCGTCTCCTGCTCTTGCAGCATATTCCCATTCTGCTTCTGTCGGGAGTCGGTATCCGTTTGCAGTCCAGTTGCATTCTACTGCATCCCATGTTTTATTGCTTCTAGTTGGAATTGTTCCCCATTCTGCAGGATCTGTTTTTCCGCTGATTGTGTAGCATGGTGTAAGATTTTCTGCCATAGAACGTTTGTTACAATAGACGATTGCCATATACCAGCTTACCTCTTCTACAGGACGGTTTTCCTGGACTTCACCTTCAGCAGCTCCAGCTGGAAACCAACTTGGATTTGAACCCATAACGGCTTCGTATTCTTTCTGTGTTACTTCGTGGTCACACATATGGAATGCCTTTGTAAGTGTTACAGTATGAACCGGCTTGTTTTCATCATATCCCTGGTTGCTTCCCATCTGGAAAGTTCCGGCCGGAATCAGGACAAAATCTTTGCTGCCATTAGAACAGCCTGCAACTCCCAGTGCAAGAACTGCACCAGCTGCAAGCCCTGGGAGTCTTTTCAAAATACTTTTCATTAGTATTCCTCTGAATTTATATGCGCAGTTTTCGACCCTTCGACATAGCTCAGGAACCGCAAGCTCAACCGGCGCAATAATTTAAAACAAAAAAGGCACTTTCAGAAACGGCGGTGGTTGAGGCTCTCGAAACCACCTTTATTCAAGGTCATTTCGAAAGGTGGTTCCTGAGCCCTTCGACAGGCTCAGAAACCACCTGTGGAAGGGCTCAATGACCACAGTCACTGAAATTGCCTTATTATTTCCGTAATTTACTTTTGCTGACGAAAGACTATTTTCCCATGAGCTGATGAAATTATTATTCAAAATACTTTTTCAACATAGTTTATATTATAACATGGAAATTATTATTTTACAGTACTTTTACGTTAGGGTATGGAAGCCCTTTAGTCCACCGCAACGTAACGAAGTGGAGTGAGGAGGATGAGCGTTAGCGAAGGCTGGAACACCCGACCCGCTTTAGCGGGGAACGGCCTGATTTAAACTAAAGCCTATTGCATACAGGGGAATGTTTGTAAGCCAGTCATCTTTTCTAAAATCAGAAAGTGAAGTTCGAACAGATATTTCATTCTGGTATTTTTGATGAAAGGCTTTTAAACTTTTTGCCTGAAGATTTTCTGCAGCTTTTACTTCAATCGGGATTATTTTGTCTTTAATCTGAGTAAGAAAATCAATTTCTCCTGTGGAATTTGGTGTTGAATAATAATAGACCGGAATATCATAATTTGCTTTTATTTCCTGAAGCACATATTGTTCTGTAATTGCCCCTTTGAACTCGGTAAAAAAAGCATTCTCTTCTAAAATTGATTTTACATCCATATCACCCATTGCACACAAAAGACCAATGTCGTGAATGTAAATTTTAAAACAATCAGATTTCTCATAACTTTTTAGGGGAAAGCCTGGCTTTGAAACATTATGAACAAGATAGATAAGACCACAATCTTTTAACCATTGAATTGCAATTTCAAAATCTTTTGCCCGGGCACCAGTTCTCAAGTGTCCGTATATAAATTTTCCGTTTTCTTTTGAAAGCTGTTTTGGAATAGAAGACCACACCATATTTAATCTTGGAACCTGATTAAGAGGTGCGTGCTTTGAAAAATCCTGTTCATAGTAAGATAAAAGATTTTTTTGAACACGACGAACTTCATTAAAATCATTTTCTTTAATAAAAGTAAGAACCGCTTCTGGCATTCCTCCTACAAAATAATATTCTTTCAGCTTTTGAATATATTTTGTTTTCATAGGAACAATCATAGACTGATCACAGGAATCAAGTATTTCTGCAAGTGCAGTTTCATTAAGGGCAACAAGAAATTCTCTAAAAGAAAGAGGATGTAAATCCAGAAAATCAACCTTGCCAACAGGAAAAGAAGTTCCCTGGTGAAGAGCAATTCCCAAAAGACTACCTGCACAAATGACGGCATATTCACTGGCATTTTCGTAAAAATATTTAAGACAGGTAATAGTCTTTGGAACTTCCTGAATCTCGTCAAAAATAATAAGTGTATTTTCTTTTTTTATTGAAACTCCAGTTTCTGCAGAAAGTAAAAGCAGAATGCGTTTAATGTCATAATCCTGTTCAAAAATATTCTTAAGCCGCTGATTATTTTCAAAGTTGATATAAACTGTCTGCTCAAAACATCTTTTTCCGAATTCTTTCATTATCCATGTTTTTCCAACCTGTCTTGCTCCACGAATAATAAGGGGTTTTCGGTTTTCAGATTCTTTCCATTCTTTAAGTTTTTGAATAATTGTGCGTTCCATACATAAAGTATAAAGGACTTTTTGTGTATTAACAACACTTTTAAGGCGGACTTTTGCTTTATTAACAAGAAAAAAGGCCTTCACCCAATAGTAAAGACCTTTGCTGTGCTACGCGCCACTACAATCGGGCGTAGGGATGAGCAGCAAAAAAGCAACTTTTTTGTATTTGCCATAAATTTGATTACTCAGGAATGTTGTAAAAGCAGGGCACTGTCCAATAAGTAATGACTGCTACACTAAATATGGTGGTTTCGACAAGCTCAACCACCGCAAGTTGAACTTTTGGGACAGCCCCTTTCTGCTTTTACAACTGGATTATCTGCATCTGTCTGGGGCAGACGCAAGGATGCGCATGGGTCGAAGGCGCAAACGTCAATAATTTCCTCTCATGCAAACGACGCGAAGCGGCGTATTACAGTCAATTTCGTTAAAACGAAATTGACAAAGCTGGCACAACCCCGTTTCTCGTTTCAGAAACGCTATAGTCGTTGTCGGCATAGCCGTCATAGTCCACGTAGTGCGCGGTGTTACTACGAGCATAGTAAGGAGAGCGCAGCCACCAATAACCGCCGTAGCCGGCGGTTGTTTTCTGCCAAGCGTAATTTGCCTTTGCAAAGTCTGTTGTTACACGGATTCTTGCGTTTCCTTTTCCATAACTGTCGTATGCAGCAAAGCCATAATCACTGTTTATTACTTCGCTTTCACTAAGCAGGAAAATCTTATCTGTTGTGTTTTCACAGGCATAAGTTGCTGCATAAGTGTCTTCTGAATATCCTGTTGTTTCTTTGCTGTTGTCAACTTCTGTTTCTGCAATCTTTGACTGTGCTGCTGCTGTAAATGCTGTCTGCAGGAAGCCTTTGCCACTCCATGTTGTTACTTCACTAGTCTGTCCCTGATATGAAAGTCCGTTAAGATAGGCTCTTATCTGACTGTGCTTATAGTTGTTTGGATAAACTGTTTTTTCATCTATGGTTCTATTATTCTGATAATCCTCATAATACGGCACATTTGCTGTAAGAATATCTTCTGCCAGCAAAAGGGCTTTGCCAGTGTTGTTGTAGTTGTTTGTTAAAACTTTCCACTTAACTGGTTCTACTTTGAAATAACGGTTACTGTCTGCTCCACTCTGTTTTACAGTTGTTCCGTCTGTGTAATTATATCCTGTGTCATAACACTGTTCTTTTACTTTTGCATACCAGTTAGCGTCGCTGCCCTTATAATAAGTATTTGCACCCATTGTAACGCTTACATTTTCATCAACTGTTACATCACTTGTTTCTGGAAGAACTGTTTTTGGGAATACACCAAAGTAAATGTATGTTGATGACGAAGTTGCAGCAAGTCCTGTTTCGGCATCAACAGGGGATTCGTACAATACAGGTTTTGTTATCACTTCAGTTCTAACTTCAGAATCACAGCTTTTGCATCTATATGTTCTTACACCATCTGATGTTAATGTCACTGCTGTTGTTACTGTTCCAGTATCTTCAGTGTGTGCAATTACTTCAATTTCCTCTGTCCTAAGCACTTCTTCACAAACAGCGCATTTGTATGTTCTAACACCTTTTGTTACACATGTTGGTGCTGTTGTTACAGTTCCGGTATCTTCAGTGTGTGCAGTTACTTCATAGTTTCCGCCACAAACATCACAAACTTTCCAGTGGTTAGTTCCATCTTTTGAAAGTGCTGCTGTTGTTTCATGCTGGTGTTCCTGATCATCTACATAACTGCACTCTGTACAAGTTCTGATTTCTTTTCCAGATTCTGAATCGTACTGATAGGCTTCGTGATTCCATGTGTGTGCAGTTACTTCATAGTTTCCGCCACAAACATCACAAACTTTCCAGTGGTTAGTTCCATCTTTTAAAAGTGCTGCTGTTGTTTCATGTGCAGCCTGGTCTTTTTTCTGATTTGTGTGTTCACAGGTTGCAGCGTGCCAGTGTGTTGCTTCGTCACTGCTCCATTCTGCTGCAAATGTGTGTTTGTGGCTGTCGCTGTCACTTGAACAGCCTGACATCCCCAATGCAAGAGCTGCAGCAAGTGCAAGTCCTGTAAGTTTTAAAAATGATTTTTTCATTTTTATACTTCTCCTTTTTTTTGTGCTGGTTTCGACAGGGCTCAACCGGCGCATTAATTTAAAAACAAAAAAGGCAATTTGCCGCACATTTTAAAATGCACGGCAAATTGCCTTATTATTTGCGTAATTTAATTTTGCTGACGAAAGACTATTTACCCACGAGCAATCGAGCAATCGAGCAATCGAGCAATCGAGCAATCGAGCAATCGAGCAATCGAGGTTATTTTTTGTCACAAGTTTTGTCAACATATCACTACGATTTTAACATGCTTTTTTATATCCCACAACAGCACGCATTGAATCACGTTAAATCTAACCGAAAAAAAAGTGGTGAATCAAGTAAAAA
>JAEDGQ010000101.1 GCA_016297415.1 Treponema sp. | reverse complement strand
AAAACAGTCCGGTGGACTGTTTTTAGCGAGTCTCGGAAAAATCTATGATTTTTCCGTTCATAAAACCTGAAAAATAAAATAAATTCCTCTGTTACTATTGACATAGGGAGCGGCGGCAGCGCCGCAAAAACAGTCCGGTGGACTGTTTTTAGCGAGTCTCGGAAAAATCTATGATTTTTCCTTCAAAAAACCTGAAAAATAAAACAAAAATCCTTGTTACTATTGACAGAAACAGTAAAGTCGCTATATATTTGTTTCTATAAATAGTAACGCTTCTTTACATAGTAACAACGGGGGCGTTGCGGGGCCCTCCCCGCAGAGAGGGTAGCGGCCAACGAAGTGGACGCGCAGGGGGAGACTTCCCCCTTCTGGAGGATTTAATGAACGGAATTTATAAATGTATTTCTTCTGAAAGATACACACCGTACAGTCTTGCACGCAAAATCGGAGCTAAGGCTATTCTTGAATCAGCAAGCTTTGCAAAAGGTAGAGAGCGCTATTCAATTTTACTGGCAGAGGAAGCCTTTAAAATTGTTCAGGATGATGACGGTGTGGCTTTTTTGATTGAGGGAAAAAGAGTTCCTTTTAAGGCAACTGAGGATTCTATTGATGCTCTTGGTCACAAAAAACCAGCTGACATTCTGGATGCACTGCTGTATGTAGCAAACCAGCACAAGGATTTTGCTCATGCTGAAGAAATTCCTGTTCCTGCATCGGGAATGGGATATCTGAGTTACGAATTTGCCCGCCGTTGTGACAACATTCGTTTTTTTGAACAGGAAGATGAACTTGGTGTTCCTGAAAGTCTTTTTATTGCAGGTCACATTTACATCGTATTTGATCACTTTACAGAAACAATTCACATTTTCGGTTTTAACTACAACGAACACGAAATTGACATTGAGGCTGCCGTTGAAAAACTTATTAAACGCATGAATGATATGGACTTTTCTTACGTTGATGAAGGAAGTCAGAGTTTTGAATATAAAATTCTTACTGATATTGAAAAGTCTAAGAAAGAATATCAGCAGAAAGTTCTGGAACTTAAAAAGCACATTGTTGAAGGCGACATTATTCAGGCAGTTCCAAGCCGCCGCGTTCAGTTTGAGCTTAAAGCAACTGCAATGCAGGTTTATGGAAAACTGCGGAAAGTAAATCCAAGTCCTTATATGTTCTATCTGGATTTCGGCAATTTTCAGCTGACTGGTGCTTCACCAGAATCCCTTGTCCGGGTTCGTGACGGAAAGGCTTCTATTCATCCCATTGCCGGAACATGTCATCGGGGTAAAACTGATGCTGAAGACGAAGCTTTATCTAAGGCTCTCCTTGCAAATCCTAAGGAACAGGCCGAACATCTGATGCTGGTTGATCTGGCAAGAAACGATCTGGGCCGTGTATGTAACCCTGGCAGTGTAACAGTTCCTCAGTATATGGAATGTGAAAAATTCAGCCATGTAATTCATATTGTTTCAAATACAGAAGGAATTGTAAGGGAAGGTGTTAAGCCTATTCAGGTTTTAAGAGCGTCCTTCCCGGCTGGAACTGTAAGTGGTGCCCCAAAAATCAGTGCAATGCAGATTTTGAGTCGTCTTGAAAAAACAAAACGTCGTTTCTATGCAGGTGCTGTAGGCTACATCCAGAATAACGGAGACCTGGATTTCTGTATAACAATCAGAAGTGCCTTAATAAAAGACGGAGTATGTACTCTCCAGGCCGGTGGCGGAATCGTAAACGACAGCAATCCTGAAAGAGAGTTCGAAGAAACCCAGGAAAAAATGGGAGCCTTAATAGACACCCTGACAAAATAAAAGCTGTTAAAAAAACAGCGTAGTCAGGGTTCTGAGGTGAAAAAAAATCTGCACAAGCGAAGCGGGGAAGCTTTTTTCTCCACAGGTTCCTGAGGGAAGCAAGAGAGAAAACACTCCCGAAAAGAGTAAACAAGGGATGAGTCAAAACCAATAAGACAAATCCCAAAAAAAGTAAAAGCTGTTAAAAAAACAGCGTAGTCAGGGTTCTGAGGTGAAAAAAAATCTGCACAAGCGAAGCGGGGAAGCTTTTTTCTCCACAGGTTCCTGAGGGAAGCAAGAGAGAAAACACTCCCGAAAAGAGTAAACAAGGGATGAGTCAAAACCAATAAGACAAATCCCAAAAAAAGTAAAAGCTGTTAAAAAAACAGCGTAGTCAGGGTTCTGAGGTGAAAAAAAATCTGCACAAGCGAAGCGCGGAAGCCTTTTTTCACCACAGGTTCCTGACGGAAACAAGGGAGAAAACACTCCCGAAAAGAGTAAACAAGGGGATGAGTCAAAACCAATAAGACAAATCCCCAAAAAAGTAAAAGGCTGTTAAAAAAGTCTGCGTAGTCAGGGTTCTGGCGAGAAAAAATCCTGCACAAGCGAAGCGCGGAAGCCTTTTTCTCGCCAGGTTCCTGACGGAAGCAGGAGAGAAAACACTCCCGAAAAAAGTAAACAAGGGATGAGTCAAAACCAATAAGACAAATCCCAAAAAATAAAAAGGCTGTTAAAAAAACAGCGTAGTCAGGGTTCTGAGGTGAAAAAAATTCTGCACAAGCGAAGCGCGGAAGCCTTTTTTCACCTCAGGTTCCTGACGGAAGCTGTTTTTTTAACAGAGGAGAAAATTTATGATTTTAGTAATTGATAATTATGACTCATTCACTTTCAACGTAGTGCAGAGCCTCCAGATGTATACAACCGAAGAAGTAAAGGTAGTCCGCAACGACGAATGTACCGTAGAAGAACTTGCTGCCATGAATCCAAAATATCTGGTAGTAAGCCCAGGACCAGGTAATCCTGCCCACGCCGGAATAAGCGTTGACGCAATCCGCTTCTTCGCAGGCAAAGTACCAATTCTCGGAATCTGTCTTGGACATCAGGCAATCGGAGAAGCTTTCGGTGCAGAAATTGTTCATGCAAAAAATGTATGTCACGGAATCGTTCAGGACATTAAACTGGACGGAAAAGGTCTCTTCCGCACAATCGGCAAAAGCTGCAAGTTTACCCGTTATCACTCCCTTGTAATTGACGAATCAACACTCAGCGACGAATTTGAAATTACGGCCAGAGCAGAAGACGGCGACATTATGGGTATCCGTCACAAAACACTGCCAATCGAAGGCGTTCAGTTCCATCCGGAAAGCATTGCTTCAGACAAATGCCGTGAACTTTTTCAGGCTTTCATAAAATACCGCCGGGAAAATCTTGATGTTCCTGCTTACTTAAATCAGCTCATTGCAAAAAAAGACCTTACAGAAGAGCAGGCAGCAATGTTCATGGAATATGTTACAGACGGTAACATGGAACCAGCCGTAATGGCCGGAATTCTTGTAGCAATGGCATCAAAGGGAATTGCCGTAAGCGAAATGACAGGCTGTGCAAAAACACTTCTTCTCAAAAAGACTCCGTTCCCATGCAGCAAAAAAGGACTTGCAGAAATCGTAGGTACAGGCGGTGACGGAAAGGGAAGTTTCAATATTTCATCCCTTTCAGCAATCGTTGCAGCCAGCTGTGGACAGCCAATGGCAAAACACGGAAACAGAGCCGTTTCGTCAAAATCAGGAGCAGCAGACTTTTTTGAAAACCTTGGAATCAATATTATGGCAGCCCCGGAAAAAACAGCTCAGCTTGTAGATAAAACAAACTTCGGCTTCCTTATGGCTCCTGTTTATCACTCAGCAATGCGTTTTGCAGGTCCAGTCCGCAAAGCACTTGGTGTAAAGACAATCATGAATGTACTTGGACCACTTCTTAATCCTGCCGGTGCAGAGTTTGAAGTTCTTGGTGTTTATTCAAAAAATCTTATTCAGGACTATGCCCGTGCAGCAAAATCACTTGGAGCAAAGCGTGTAATCGTAGTTTATTCAGAGGACGGTTATGACGAAATCAGCCCCTGTGCCCTTACACACGCATATCTTATTGACGAAAAAGGAAACGAAAGTCAGTTCACAATCGATCCTGCAAAGTTTGGAATTACAGATGCAGACGAAAAAGAACTTTGTGGCGGCGACGGTGCAGAAAATGCAGCACTTGGACTTGAAGTTCTTCAGGGAGGCGGCCGTAAAACAATCCGTTACGCAGTTGGTTTAAACGCAGGTGCAGTTATGTACATTACAGGCAAAGCCCACACATTGAAAGAAGGCTATGATATGGTTCTTTCAGCAATTGATAGTGGAAAAGCCCTGGCAAAACTTAAGGAAATCCAGGAAGTAAGCAAAAGTCTGTAAGTAAGGCAGGGGGTTCCGGCGGCAGGCCGCCGTCGGGCGTTCCAGCCTTCGCTAACGCTCATTGCACATTCGTGCAACTTCGGGCTTCCATGCCCTAACCTTAGGAATTGTCAAAATGAAAAATGTAATTGCAGAAATAGTAGAAAGACGCAAAAAGGATATAGCAGAGAGGGGGTATACTTTTGGTTTTGATATACCAGAAAAACGCACACGACCAGTAAATCCCTTTATGGCAGAAAAGGGAGTAATTCTTGAAGTAAAGCGTGCCAGCCCAAGTAAGGGAGATATTGCTCCAGACCTGGACAGTGCAGAAACAGCACGCCGTTACCGTGAATGCGGAGCTTCTGCCATCAGCTGTCTTACAGAAGAAAACTACTTTAAGGGCAGTCTTCAGGACCTGATAAATGTGTGCAATGAAGTTCAGGATGTAGCAGTTTTAAGAAAAGACTTCCTTATTGATGAAGAAGAAATCGATATTGCTTACCGGTGCGGTGCAGATGCAGTTCTCTTAATCAGCGGAATGCTCACTCTGGAAAAAATGCTTTCAATGACAAAGCGCTGCAAAGATCTTGGAATCCGCGCCCTTGTAGAAGTACGCACTCTGGAAGATGCAGAAAAGGTTCTGGAAGTAAAAAAGCTTTACGAAGATACAATTGTCTGCGGCGTTAATTCCCGCAATCTGAAAGATTTTACAATTGATTTACTTGTTCCTGCCATGCTTAAAAAGAAGCTGGGAGGAAAAGTAATTTTTGAAAGCGGTATTACAACCCCGGAAGCAGCTTCAAAAATCGCTTCAATGGGCTTTACAGGAATTCTCCTTGGAGAATTTGCTGCCCGTAATCCAGAAAAAGCCGGCCAGTTTGTAAAAGCTTTTAAAAACACAGACGAAAACCTCTGCGGAAAAAAGCTGGTTGATCTGGCAGAAAAAGTATCCGGTAAAGGAGAAAAGCCTCTGGTAAAAATCTGTGGTATTACAAGAAAAGAAGATCTGCTTCTTGCAGACAGTCTTGGAGCAGATTTTGTGGGCTTTATCTTTGCTACAGAGTTCAGCCGCAATGTTTACGGCAAAAGATACAAGGCTCTGAAAGACAGCCTTAAAAAAGTAAAAGCCTGGAAAGTTGCAGTAATTACAAAACCGGAAACAGAAGAAGCTTACGCCGCGGCAGAACTGGTAAAACAGGGAGAACTGGATCTGCTGCAGCTCCACGGAATCAAATACGAAGAAACACCGGACTACTTAAAGGAAGTACCTCATTACTATGTTCTTACAGATAAAATCGAAATCCAACAGTCAGGAACAGACGAAATGTTTGCAAAAGGTGAACCAAGATTTTTGCAGGACTGCCGTGGACACAATTACGGATCAAAAGACCATATGTGGCTGGCAGGGGGAGTAACTCCCGAAAATGCAGTAACCCTTATAGAAAGATTTGCCCCGGAACTAATAGATATTTCCAGCGGCATTGAAGATGAAAGCATAGTGGGAGTAAAGAACCACCACAAAATGAAAAAGTTTTTTGAAGAAGTAAAAAAATAAGTTTTATAAAAAGGCAGATGAAAACTGTTATTTACAGAAGTTATCTGCTTTTTTTTGATGTTTAAATGTTCTGAAAACAAGAAAACTGGGGGTGCAGGGCAAACACATTATAACTGATTTTGTATTGAAAAATGGCGCAAAGGAGTGAAACGGCTTGCGA
>JAEDGQ010000100.1 GCA_016297415.1 Treponema sp. | reverse complement strand
GCTAGCATGCGGTTTCCACAAGACGTTTTCACGACTGGAAGCCATTTTTAGCAGGAAATATATTATAATGCGTTTGCCCTACATTAAAATTTTATTTTTATTGACGATTAACATGAGAAATTTATATATTTAAAGTATCAAAAAAAATTTTGGAGGCTAAATATATGAAACTTAAACCATTAGCAGACCGGGTACTTCTTAAACAGGACAAGGCAGAAACTAAAACAGCATCTGGCATCATCATTCCAGAAACTGCACAGGAAAAAACACAGACTGCCACAGTAGAAGCTGTAGGTCCAGGAACAGATAAAGAAAAAATCACTGTAAAACCAGGTGACCGCGTAATGTATGAAAAATATGCAGGCATTCAGGTTAAGGCAGACGGTGAAGAATACCTTATCGTTAAAAACTCAGAAATTATTGCTGTTGTAGAATAGTCATATTTCAATAAAAAAGGCTTTTCTGTGAGTAAAATCAATTACTTCAGAAAAGTCTTTTTTTAAATAAAGTGCCGTCTATTTTATTTTTTTTCTTAAAAGCCGTGCGTTTGCATTCATGGGATCAAGAGAGATAGCATAATTCAGGCTCAGTACAGCTTCGTCTGTGTTTCCAAGATCAATCTGTACCAAAGCTGTTTTATAAAGGATTCTTGATTTAATCTTTTTATCTCTTGTTCTACCGGAAGCAAGCCCAAACAGGCTTACACTCTTCTTTAAATCACCGGAAGCAGCATAAAGCATAGCAAGATTTGTTGCAGAAGTAACCTGTGCCAGAGGTGAAATTGCAATGATGGCATTATTTTTCTGGAGAGCGTTCACTCCTCCTGTTTCAAAAACTGCATATTCATAAAGACGTTTTGCAGCATCCATATTTTCATCAATCAATGAAAAATAAGCTGCCAGTTCAATTTCCCAGACTTCCATTGTAGAAACATATTCAGAAGCTCTGTTTCCAAATGCAGCCTTCATAACAAAATCAGGAACTGGTGGAGCCACAAATTTCTTTTCACCACCAAACACATCGTATACAAGTGTATCTTTATCAATTTCATCTCTTCTTAATCTGTATCTGGCATCAAGATATTTAGTAAACAGATTTCTGGCATCCTCTGTTTTGCCATAATTTAAAAGTTTGCTTACACAGTAATTTACAAGAAGAGGAGGATATAAATCAGTTCCCAGTTCATTTATTTCCAGCGTTTTCCAGATTTCTGATTCCAGAGATTTTTGAGGTAGTTCACTGTGAGAGCAAAGATACAGGTTTAATTTTTCAACAAGAAGCTCGTCACTCATGGATTTTCCCTGAGCTTTCTGAGCCTTAAGTGTTTCATCAATTCTAAAAATTGCATCGCTAACCAGAAACTTAGGTCTTTCATCTCTTCTTATCATAGAAAGAGATCTTAAATCTGTTTTTCGGAGGTAAGTTTCAAGTACATCCTGTTCTTCTTCTTGGCTGTCTTTTAATGCAAATTTTCCATAAGTCAAAAGGGCATTTACGTCCTGACTGTTTCTCATTACAAGAGTTGTAAGAAGATCATAGGCTCTGTTGTATTTCTGTGCATTGTATGCCCAGATAGCACTGTTAACAATAATTTCAGATGGAACTTCAATATTATATTCAAGCTGAGCTCTTGATATAAGTTTTGACCTTTCTTTTTCTGCTGAATCATAATCGCCAAGTTTTACATAAGCATCAGACAAAAGTGCCGTACTGTTTTTATCAAGTACCTGCTGTCCGGCAATAAGACAATTTTCAACGGCAAGATCAAAATTTCCTGCATCATAATGTACCAGTGCCCAGAACTGATTCTGACCTTTGTAAATATCATCCTGCAGACTTGAAGCACCTTCATAATCACCTGCTCGTAAAAACGGCAGGGCTGCGTTTACAAGCCATTTTCCATTTTCAGTTGCATTATAGGCATCGAGGTAAACAGAAACAAAATCATTTGAATAATATTCATCTTTAGAAATAGAACGAAGACAGCTTTCAGAATACAGAGAGCCATAAGGGGTTCCTGAAAGACATTTAGTCACTTTTATAGCTTCGCTGACTCTGTCTTCTTTTAAAAGAAAATGTCCATAAACTGCTGAAAGTTCTGGATTTTCCGGAATCTTTTTAAGCCCTTTTACAAGAGTTTTTTCTGCAAGTTTTTTTTCACCCAGAGTCATATATCTGCGGTAAATACCAATTCTTGCGTAAGAACTGTATGCGGATTTCTGGGCTTTTTTAAGGAGTTTTAATGCATCGTAAGTCTGCCCTGTCCGAATGCTTGTATCAACCTTATCAAGCGTTGTTAAAAGCGACGTGCCATCATCATTTTGAGAACGGAAAAAAATGAAAAATCCGGCAATAAGAATAACACATATTGCCGGAATTATTACTCTGGATTGTTTTTTCCAGTCTATTGTCATTGGCTTTTAAACCTTTATACCTTCTCTGATACTGTTTTTTTAACATTATCAAGAACAGCATTTACAAACTTAAAAGCATCGTCCTGCCCGTATTCTTTGGCAATATCGATTGCTTCATCAATTACAATTGTAGAAGGAACATCCTTCTGAAAAAGCAGGGAATACACACTCAAGCGAAGAATTGCCAGAGAAACTTTGTTTACACGGTTAAAATCCCAGCCTTTCAGATTTGCTTTGATAAGCTCATCAATTTTAGCCTGATTTTCAATTGCACCGGCAATAAGCACACGGGCAAATGTAGCAGTTTCTGTATCTGTTACTTCTTCGTTTTTTTCGTTTTCTACCCAGGAAAGTGCAAGTACATCTTCCTTAGTCATTCCACCTACATCCCAGGAATAAAGCCCCTGAAATGCAAGAATTCTACCTTTTCTTCTAGACACGGTTGTTTCCTTTATGGCTTAAATTACCAGTTAAGCAGTTTATCAAGTGCTGCACCACTCTTCTTGTATTCTACGTTTTCAGGTTTATTAAGGGAATTTGTTACATCCTGTACAGCCTGAATAAGAGCCTGCTGCTGTTTCTGATTTGTAAGGTTTGACTTAATGTAGTCATAAACTGTGATTGTTGTTTCCGGCTGAACTACATCACTTAAGCCAAGCATTTTAGCTGAATATTTATCACGGATAACATAGAACTGGAAGTCAGTAGCTGTTTCAGTTACAGAAGAAATGTAATTCTTTTCTTTACCGAACAGTTCAAGAAGTTCAGCATAAGTAATACCGAGCTGCTGAGCATGTGGAGCTGTTTTTGAAATAACAAGATCTCCGCCCTGATATGTTTTAGCTGCAGACGCATTCTTTTTAATTGCATCACAAGTTGTCTTTTTAGCTTTAAGTTCTGCAAGAAGGTTATCAGCACCTGTTTTTGCAGCTGATGCATTATCTCCCTTAGGGAAAATAACAAGGAAAAGTTTAAGCATGTCATTCTGAACAAAGCTGGCTTTGTTTAATTCGTAGAATGCACGGATTTCATCATCACTTGGAGCAGCTTTTGCAATCTGATCCTGCTTCTGATTAACAACATACTGCTGAGCAAGAAGCTGGTTTTTAAGATATGCCTTATATTCAACAACACCAAGACCTACAGAAGCCTTCATGTATTCATCGAGAGACTGACCTGTCTGCTGCTTGATAATCTGTTCAAATTCAGCTTCTGTTACTGAACGACCAAGCTGAGCTCCAACATTCTGAAGGAAATACTGATTAACCTGAGTGTCTGTAAGGTTCATTCCAGCTTTAGCGGCTGCCTGACAAACGAGTTTTTCATCAATCATAGCCTGGAGAATGTCTTTTTTCTGTTCAATAGTAAAAGTAGCTCCACCAGTCTGTCTTGAGTAGATATCAACTCTGGTTTTAAGCTGTTTAAGAGTGATTGTTTCAGACTTATTGAGTTTTACAATTGCCAGTGGCTGTAAATCTGCCTGAGCAAAAAGGCTTCCACAAGCAGCAAGAATAAGTGATAAACAAAGTACTAAACGTTTCTTCATAATGTTTCCTTTTTTATTTTTTCCTTTATCAGGGAATTAATCTAGTTATAAAACAGCCGGTTCAATTAATAGTTACACAAACCGGCTGAAATTTACTGTGGATCCAGAGGAAGTCCGCCAGAAATTGTAGCACGGATACGGCGAACACCAGCTGAAGAAGACTGTTCCTTTTCAATCTTGAAGTCACCAATCTGGGCTGTATGCTGAACATGTGGTCCACCGCAAACTTCCTTACTGAACCAGTCATTCTTAACGTCACGGCCGATTGTGTAAACCTTTACAGATTCACCGTATTTGTTTGCGAACAAAGCACGGGCACCTTCAGCTTTAGCTTCATCAAGAGTCATGATGCGCATATTAACAGGAAGGTCAGCTTTGATCTGTTCGTTAACCATGTCCTGAACCTTCTGAATTTCTTCTTTAGTCATCGGGCGTTCAAAAGTAAAGTCAAAGCGCATGCGTTCGTTGTTGATGTTTGAACCTTTCTGAGCAACCTGGTCACCAAGAACGTTAATGAGAGCCTGCTGCAAAAGATGTGTAGCTGTGTGGTACTTAGTTGTAACATCAGACTGTTCTGCCAAACCACCCTTAGCTTTTCCTGCATCGAGAGATTTAGAAGCTTCCTGATGTTTTCTTTCAGCTTCTTTGAATCCTTCAACATCTACAGTAAAGCCGTTTTCTGCACCAAGTTCCTGAGTAAGTTCCAGCGGATAACCGTATGTTTCATAAAGATTATATGCAACCTTTCCTGAAATAACCTTTTTAGGATTTTTCATAAGGTTTGGAAGGAGTTTCTGGAATTCTGCTTCACCCTTCTTGAGGGTTGTGCGGAATTTTTCTTCTTCGGCAGTAAGTTCTTTCTTGATTTTATCTGCATTTGTTTCAAGTTCTGCATAAGCAATCTTGAAGTTTGCAATTACAGCGTCAGCAACTTCTGCAAGGAATGATTTTTCAATACCGAGCTTCATACCATGACGAACAGCACGGCGGATAAGGCGGCGGAGAACGTAGCCTGCACCAACATTTGATGGAGCAACACCGCGAGGATCACCAATGATAAATACAGAAGCACGGCTATGATCTGCAATGATACGAACTGACTTGTCTTTTTCTTCGTCAGTACCGTATTTGTAATTTGCCATTTCTTCGATTCTATTGATGATTGGCTGGAAAACTTCTGTCTGGTAAACAGATGTTTTACCCTGAAGGATACAGTTAGTTCTTTCAAGGCCCATACCTGTATCTACATTTTTCTTTGGAAGCGGAACGAGAGTTTTTTCATCAACTCTGTTGAACTGCATGAAAACGTTATTCCAGATTTCCATCCAGTTTGCGCTGTCAGTTCCTTTGTTTGAACCCTGTGGTGGAAGACCTTCGCCAACCCAGTAGAAGATTTCTGTATCAGGCCCACAAGGACCTGTTGGACCTGCAGCCCACCAGTTGTCGTCAGCACCGAGATAAGCAATTTTATCTTCAGGCATACCAACTGATTTCCATACTTCTGCAGCTTCCTCATCTTTAGGAGCGTTGTCGTCACCCTTGAATACAGTTACAGAAAGTTTGCGTGGATCAAGACCAAGCCATTCCTTTGATGTAAGGAATTCGTATGAAAATGAAATAGATTCTTTCTTGAAGTAATCACCGAGAGACCAGTTACCAAGCATTTCAAAACATGTAAGGTGGCTCGGATCTCCAACTTCATCAATATCACCTGTGCGTACACATTTCTGATAGTCTGTAAGACGGGTTCCTGCAGGGTGTTTTTCTCCCAGCAAATAAGGAACAAGGGGATGCATTCCGGCTGTTGTGAAAAGTACAGACGGGTCATTTTCAGGAATTAAAGACTGTCCTGAAATCTCAGCATGATTTTTTGATTTAAAGAACTCAATATATTTTGAGCGTAATTCGTTTGCAGTCATAGTTCCATCATTTTATTGCTTTAGGTTGTTTTTTTCAATAGAACGCATTGAATCACGTTAAATCTAACCGAAAAAAAAGTGGTGAATCAAGTAAAAA
>JAEDGQ010000020.1 GCA_016297415.1 Treponema sp. | reverse complement strand
CACCATATTTAGTGCAATGGTCATTATTGCGGTGGTTGAGCTTGTCGAAACCACCATATTTAGTGCAATGGTCATTATTACGGTGGTTGAGCCCTTCGACAGGCTCAGGAACCACCTGTCGAAACCACCATATTTAGTGCAATGGTCATTATTGCGGTGGTTGAGCTTGTCGAAACCACCGCAAGTTGAACTTTTTGGGTCATCCCCTTTTCTATAATCCCCTTAAAAAATCATCAACTGCCTTTTCTTCAACAGTTTTCTGTACACCTGCTTCTTCCTGCATTTTCTTAAATACAGCTGCATCAATGTACTTTAATGTAAGTGGCCGTTCAAGGCTCATCATTACAGAATCATCTTCCCAGCCGGCTCTCTGAGGATTAATAGTCGCAGGATTTCCGTATTTCTGAACAAGTGACGCAAACACGGTGTAATGATCAAGTCTTTTTCCGTTCAAATTCAGAGTGATACTAAAAAGTTTATCATCTACAAACTGAAACCAGCACCTTGTAAAAAAAGAATATGGATTTCTTGATGCATCAGTTTCAATAAGGATATCTTTCGTTCTTGGGGAAAGAGTAACATCCCTGTCTCCAAGATAACCGAAATCAGAGTTTTTCTTTAATTCAGTTTTAACCTCGTCTACAGTCATGCCCAGTTTTAATGTGCCATAACCGGCAGGAAGAGCATAACAGAAAACAGAAGCTGCAAGGACAAGCCCTGCAAGAATATTTTTTTTCATATTATTTCTGATGAGCTTTGCGGTAGAAAGCAGCCTGCTTAATAAGTTCAAGACAGTCTGGAACCAGAATCTTATTTTCTCCCGTAAGCCTTACATGAGGATCCATCATAAATTTATGGAGAGTAAGATTCTGTTCGTTCTGGGTAAGACCACACATTGCAGCAATATCTTTTGGAGTAAGGTCTGTCTGATATGGAGTTTTGCCTTTTGGTTCAATGGGAATCTTTGCTTTTTCAATCTGCAGCGAAAGCATATCAATCATTTTTTCAGTTGTATCTTTCAACTGGCTGTTTGCAAGCTGTCTCTGCATAATGTAAAGGCGCTCAGCAAGCATAGTTGTAAGACGGGCAATAAGCTGAGGCTGAGTTGCAACCATCTGATCAAAGTTTGAGCGGTTTACAGTCATAAGACGGCAGTCATCTTCGGCAATAGCGCTGGCAGAACGAGGCTTGTTTTCAAGGAGTGCCATTTCTCCAAACATATCGCCTTTTTTAAGGATTGCAAGAGTAACTTCAGTACCATCTACGATTTTAGAAATCTTTACCCGTCCATCCTGAATAATAAACATGTCCTGCCCACCCTGGTTTTCAGACATAATCATTGTATCTTTAGGATAAACACGGAGAAGATCCTGATTAGATTCAAAATATACGGCACGGCTTTTTGAACGGAGAGCTGTAAATCGTTCCCTGGCTTTTGGCACATTTAAACCGTGAGGATTAGCTTTAATGTACTGATAGTAAGCAAAAATCGCGATGCTTGGCTGATTCATTTTATCGTAATAATCAGCTACACGGAAAATCTGTTCAGTTGTCTGAGAAGCAGAATTTTTAAGAGTTGCCTGCATTAAAGTATCGTTCATCTGTCTCATACGGTTGGCAAATGTACGGATAATTTTCATGGCTACAGGAGTATTGCGTTCAATCAGTTCAGGATACTGGTCACGGCGTACAGAAATACAAACTACATCTGACATGGCAACTGCAGTTTCAATCTGAGGATGATTTGACATACAAGGAATTACACCAAGAAAGTCTCCAGGTCCAAGAACTTCCTGTGGCTGTCCAGGAATCTGATTTTCATGATGAATGCTTACGTTTCCACACTGAATGATGTAAAAAATATCATTCTGTGTTTTTCCTTCAACTACGATGTATGATCCCTGTCTGAAATTTACAAATGATAACTGAAGCATTTTTTCCCGCCTGTCTTAATTATAACAGAATAATTTTCCTTTGTAAGTATCGGCACAAATAACTTCAGATATTATTAAAAAAAGATTATATAAAGGGCGTCCCCGGTCCCCTCCAGGTACCGGCCGGGCTATCCGCACTTCCGCTTACGCTCCATTACAGGGCAGTTCCGCCAGGCGTAACAGCCCTGTAACTAAAGGTGCTACTATCCCTGACGCATTTTCAGACAAAAAGAATCTCAGTTTCCAGTTTAATGCCTGTTTTCTGTAACACAGTTTCCTGAACTTTCTCTACCAGGGCCTTTATATCAGCGCAGGAAGCTTTTTTTTCAGGGTTAATGATGAAATTTCCGTGCCATGGAGCAATCTGGGCACCGCCACAGGAAAAACCTTTTAATCCGCATTCATCAATGATTTTCCCTGCAATAATTTCTTCTTCAGGTTTATTCTTAAAAGCAGAACCGGCACTTGGAGCCTTAAAGTGGCCCATTGTCTTTCTTTTTTCAAGAACTTCTGCAGATTTTGCTTCGTCAAAGCCTTTTTTTACATTAAAAATTGCAGAAAGAATAACTTTATCTCCTGTCTGGAAAGGAGATTTTTTGTATCCCCAGTCCTTAAGGTCTTTTTTATAGATTTTTACAGTACAGTCATTTTTATCCAGATACTCTACAGAAAGAAGATTATGGCAGGCAGAAAGACCAAAACAGGAAGCATTCATAAACAAAGCTCCGCCTGCACTGCCGCTAAGCCCCGTAAAACATTCAAAGCCCCTCAGATTACTGTTTTTACAGAAACTGATTACAGACCCCCAGGAAGCACCTGCAGGAATCCTTAAAGTTGAATCTGAATAAGTTATCTGGTCTTTAATAAGTCTTGATGTAATTACAAGAGGAATACCTTCATCAGGAAAAATTGTATTAGACCCGCCTCCAAGAAGAAAAAAATCAATTCTGTTCAGAACAGCTTCCTTTAGGGCAAAAACAAAACCTGCTTCAGAGTCAGGTTCAACAAAAAGACCTGCATCTCCTCCCACATTCATAGTCGAGTGTTTTGAAAGTTTTTCATTTTCCAGAATCTTCCCGGAAAATTCCCCGGAAGTCAGAAGCAGAGTTTTAAATTCTTCTAGAGTCATACAGTTAAGTATATTTATATTCACCGGTTTTTTCCATAACACATTCCTTATGAATTAGGGCAAACGCATTATAACCGATTTTATATTGAAAATGGCGCAAAGGAGTGAAACGGCTTGCGAAAACACTCGTTTTGTGCTGCCGCGAGAGCGGCAAACGTATATAGTTACAAGCACAAAACGCGTGTAGCATGCTAGCATGCGGTTTCGACAAGACGTTTTCACGACTGGAAGCCATTTTTAGCAGGGAATATATTATAATGCGTTTGCCCTACATGTTTCTTGAGTTTTCTGTATTAGTAATTTATGATTTTATATGGCTGAGGATAGCTCTGATTATGAACTTACTAAAAAAAATTTACTGCCCCACTTTCCAGGGATGTTCCAAACTTGCCATTCCCCTTCTTCCTTACAAAGATTCAAAAATACTTAATTCCCTGCAGGAACTGCCTCAGGAATTTTTTAATCACAACATTACAAAGGTTCTTCCTGTAACAGATTCTTTTATACGGACTCTTTCCGGTCCTCTGGAAAAAACAGCTCACAAAAAACTTGCAGATGTGGCATACAAAACAGGAGTTTTCTATGACAAAAGATGAAATTCTCGAAATTATAAAAAAGCAGAATGATTACTTTAATACAGGTTCAACCTTTGACATTCAGTTTAGAATCCAGGCATTGAAAAAACTTTATAAAGCAATTAAAGCCTCTGAAACTGAAATTACAGATGCCTTAAAAGAAGACCTGGGAAAATCTCCCGCAGAAGGCTTTATGTGCGAAGCCGGCCTCGTTCTTTCTGAAATTACATACATGATTAAAAATGTAAAAAAATTTGCCCGGGACAAGAAAGTTTCAACACCACTTTCAAATTTTCCTGCTAAAAGTTTTGTAAGACCAGCTCCCTACGGAACTGTTCTTATTATGAGTCCCTGGAACTACCCTTTCCTTCTTACAGTCGAACCTCTTGTTGATGCCCTGGCTGCAGGAAACACCTGTGTTGTAAAACCTAGTGCCTACAGCCCTGCAACAACAAAAGTAATTAACAGACTTCTGAAAGAAACTTTTGCCCCGGAATATGTTGCCGTTGTTACCGGCGGAAGAAATGAAAACACAGCCCTGCTTGAAGCAAAATTCGACTACATTTTCTTTACAGGAAGTACAGAAGTAGGAAAAGAAGTTTTAAGAAAAGCCGCAGTTCACCTTACACCTGTTACTCTGGAACTGGGAGGAAAATCACCCTGCATTGTTGAAGAAACTGCTGATTTAAAGGTAGCCGCAAAGCGAATTGTCTGGGGAAAATTCTTAAATTCCAGTCAGACCTGTGTTGCTCCTGATTACATTCTCTGCCAGAAATCTGTAAAAGAAAAGTTTCTGAATTACTTAAAGGCAGAAATTACAGCTCAGTTTGGTACAAATCCTCTGGAAAATCCTGATTACGGAAAAATAATCAACGAAAAGCATTTTGAAAGAGTTTCAGCTCTCATTGACAGTTCTAAAGTTATTCACGGAGGAAAAACTGATGCAGAAAAACTTAAAATTGAACCTACAGTTATGAATAATGTAACTTGGGATGATGCAGTAATGGGACAGGAAATTTTTGGACCTGTACTGCCGGTTCTCGAATACACAAATTCTGAAGAAATACCTGCTGTCCTTAAAGATAAGCCTAAACCCCTGGCTTTTTATCTTTTTACAGAAAACAAAAAACTGGCAGAAAAACTTTTGTCCCGGTGCAGGTTCGGCGGCGGATGTCAGAACGACACAATCATTCATCTTGCAACAAATAATCTGGGCTTTGGCGGTGTGGGCGAAAGCGGAATGGGTTCCTACCACGGAAAAATCGGCTTTGACACCTTCAGCCACAAAAAAAGCATTGTAAACCGCTACACTTTTATGGATGTATTTATCCGATACCAGCCTTACACAAAACTGAAATCAAAACTTTTAAGGATATTCCTTAAATAAAAGCAGTTAAATTTGATATTTATGACAAAGATTTTGTTATAAATACCTTTTTTTTTGTCATAATTGTTTTTAAGGTTATAATTTTATTAAGCCACATACACGGAGGAAAAAATGAAAAAAATACTTTTACCTTTATTAATTGCAGTTCTTTCATTATTCGTTTTTACAGGCTGTGGAGACATTCTTAATCCGGAAGACGGCATTAATGAACTTATTCAGGGCACTGTTTACGCCCAGGGAGATGATACCCCTATTCCAGGAATAAAGGTATCTTCAAATTACGGATACACTTTTACCGATAGCGAAGGAAAATATATTATTCTTTCTTACTACCCTGTAGATCCTACAAACGAAGATACAATCAAGCAGTCAAAAAACACCAGCGAACATAAACTTACATTTACAGATGTAGACGGCGACTCAAACGGAAAATTCCAGTCAAAAACTGTAACCCGCAAAGCCAGAGCCAAAGGTTCAATGGATGTAATTCTCGATAAAGATTTATAGGAGGTCCAGATGAAAAAAACACTTTTATCTTTATGTCTTATTTTGTTTTGCTCTACAGCCGGTCTCTTTGCTCACAGTGACCTTCAGTTCGGTATGAATCTTCCTTTATTCGAATTTACAGGTCCGAGTTTAATGCACTCCAGTGCATTGAGCATTAACATTAATAACCACAACTATTTTGGCAGGAACGGTACTATTGGTTTTTCTGAATATGTCTCTTTTACACCTTTTACTTCTGATTTATTCAGTTCATTCCCGGGATTTAATGTAAGCGCCTTTATTGGTCCTTCATTCAGAATTCCAGCCTCATCTTCAACTGAATTTCTTCTCTCTGCAGGATTTAAGTACTTCTTAAATTACAGAGGACAGACTGAAGAATACAAACTTGATTCCACTTCAGAAAAACCGGATTTTAAAGTAGATAGAACAAAGATTTTCCAGGCCTATGCTCTGTCTTTTGACCTGCAGGCCAAATTCTCTGCTAACAGAAAATGCTCGTTTGTAATGGGATTACCTTTTTCTGCAGGAATCGGCTATGAAGACTACAAAGAATCTGTTATTACAAAAAAAGCTTCGGACCACTACCGGAAACTTTCTTCAAACAGCGGCACTGATATGTATATGGAATTAGGATTACCCTACCTGATGTGCAGCATTAATTTCTAAAATTTTTGCTCCATAAAATTTCAGGCCGCAGATAAAGTCTCTTTTGCCCTTTGTCTGCGGCTTTTCTTTTTATTGAAAAAATGCCTTATTTTTCGTAAAATTAAAGCATTATTTTACAAGCGTCAGGGATTGTAGCAGCGGCTTTGCCGTCCCGTAAGGGATGGAGCGGAAGCGGAACTGCGGAAAGCCCGACGGCGAAGCCGGGACGCCCTATTTATTCAGAGGTTAAAAATGAGTCTTAAACTGTTCAACACAATGGGTCACACAATGCAGGAATTTAAACCTATCCGTGAAAATTTTGTGGGATTTTACGGCTGTGGTCCTACTGTTTACAACTATGCTCACATCGGTAACCTCCGCGCATACGTTTTTCTTGATATTCTGGACAAAACACTTCAGTATCTTGGCTATGACATTAAACACGTTATGAATATTACTGACGTCGGACACTTGACTGGTGACGGTGACGATGGCGAAGACAAAATGAAAAAATCAGCTGAAGAACGCCATCAGTCTGTTCTTGAAGTTGCAAAATTCTATACTGACGCTTTTATGAAGGATATTGACGCCTTAAACATCCGCCATCCTGACGTTATCTGTAAGGCTACTGAACATATTCAGGAAATGATTGACCTGATTAAAAAAATCGAAGCAAACGGCCACACTTACATGGCAGGCGGCAACCTTTACTTTGATATTTCTACTTACAAAGATTATACAAAGCTTGCAAACCTTAACCTTGAAGACCTGATTGCAGGTGCCGGAAAGCGCAAGGTAAGCGTTGTTGATGAAAATAAAAAGAATCCAGGTGACTTTGTTCTCTGGTTTACAAAATCTAAGTTTGAAGATCAGGCTATGACATGGGACTCTCCATGGGGCCGTGGATATCCGGGCTGGCACATTGAATGTTCTGCCATGAGTATGAAGTACCTTGGAAAACATTTTGATATTCACACTGGCGGAATTGACCACGTACCTGTTCACCACACAAACGAAATTGCCCAGTCTGAAGGAAGCTTCAGCGAAGAAGACCGTAAGGAAGGTCCATGGGTTAATTTCTGGCTTCACAACAACTTCCTTATTCTGGAAGGCGGAAAAATGTCCAAGTCTTCCGGTAACTTCATTACCCTGCAGACTACTCTGCCTCCTGAAAAGGGATATTCCCTTAAAGACAAGGGATACGAACCTTTAGACTACCGCTTCTTCCTTTTAGGCGGACATTACCGCAAGCCTCTCGTTTATTCCCTCAACGGAATGGACAGTGCAAAACAGGGCCGTGCTGCCCTTTATGACCGGGTAGCCAGACTTGTAACAAAAGCAAACAGCGAAGAAAAACTGGGTCTTACAAAAGATAATTTTGCAAAAGTTCTCAAAGGATGTGCTTCTTCTGCTGCCTCTGAAAACCTTACAAAATTTAAGGAAGGCCTTGAAAACGACCTGCTTACACCTGTAGCTCTTGCTTCCATGCAGAAAGCTTCCAGCGGTAAAGGATACGAGAAAGCTTCTCAGGCTCTTTCTGACATTCTCCAAATGGACAGAGTCATTTCTTTAAGCGTAATTGAAAACGCAATTGCACTTTCTGAAAAAGCTGCTGCCGCTGCTTCAACTTCGGCTGCTGACAACCATGCCGGGGATCCTGAAGCAGAAGAAATTACTGCTCTCGTTCTTGAACGCACAGCTGCAAAAAAAGCAAAGGACTTTGCAAAGGCTGACCAGATCAGAAACGACCTGGCAGAGCGTGGCATTACAATCATAGATACACCAGCAGGTCCAACCTGGAAAAGAAACTAAAAAAAATAACGCAGCAGGAAGCGAAGCTCCCCCTGCGGAGTGGGTATGCGGGAGATACCTTGTTTTTTATGCCGTCGCTGGGACCCGCTGTGGAATGATTTTTTTTCCTTTCCTTAACTTTTTTTGAGGGAATAAAAAATCATGGATCAGTGGGACGCAGGCAGAAAAAATAAGGAGGCCCCGCATAACGTAGCAGGAAGCGAAGCTCCCCTGCGGAGTGGGTATGCGGGAGATACCTTGTTTTTTATGCCGTCGCTGGGACCCGCTGTGGAATGATTTTTTATTATTTTTAATATTTTTTGTAACTATTTGAGGACATATGAGTTTATTTAATGTGGAAGGCAGTAAAAAACCTTTGAACGCAGCGGATCCTGCAGATTTTCGTCACATTTACAACGAAACTATGGTCCTCCTATTCAAAATCTCATGGCGTATTGTTAACGACGAAGATGCTGCAGAAGATCTGGTTCACGACTCCTACATAAAAGCCAGCGAAAAAGGCATGGAATTTCCAACAATGGACGATGCTAAATTCTGGCTTATCCGGGTAGTAAAGAATGCGTCTTTGAATTATGCACTCCGTAAGAAACGAGAAAAAACCGCATATCAAAAAGCTCTTTACGAGGATAAACGGCAGCAAACCTCCGGCGAAACTGATTTACTCCGTCAGGAAACTCAGAAAATCGCTGTGGAGGCGCTGGCCAGACTTCCAAAATCTCTGAAAGAAGTAATCATTCTCCGGGAATACGGAGACCTTAACTATAAAGAAATCGGAAAAGTTCTGGGTATAACAGAAGGAAACGTTAAAATCCGTATGTTCCGTGCCCGTGAACAGTTAGAAAAAATCATTGGAGGCGATGATGTCTGGTTGTCCTGAAAAAGATCTTCATTCAATTTACATTGACGGTGAAATGCCGGAAAAATATGCAAAAGAATACGAAGCTCATATTGCCCTATGCGAAAAATGCCGGAAAGAGCTGGAAAAAGCACGCAGAGTTTCTATGCTTTTCAGAGAAGATGCCATTTCTAAAAAACTTGACCAGCAGTTTCTTGACCAGAGTTTTGAACGCCTTCAGACAAAACTCAGATATTCTGCAAATACAAAAGATAACAGCAAAAACATTCTGCCGTTCCCTGTTAAGTGGACAGTTCCACTGGCAGCTGCAGCAGCTTTGTTTGCTGTAGTAATTACACCTCTCAGTTTCCGTCAGGCACCTGCTGCTGCTTCAGAAATCAAAGCAATTGCAAGAACTGAAATAAAGCCAATTACTGAAAACAAAGTAGTCGTAGACGGCAATTTTGACGGAACCACTATTTCAAGAGTACTTAATTCTCAAAAAGTTGTTTCTGCCACAAACCTTGCTTCAACAGCACAGAAATCAACAGCTTCATCTGCACAAAGACGAATTATCATCGTAGAAGAATACCCTGATATTGATGTTTTCCGTCCCGACTTTAACAATTCTTCAGCCTCTGTTAGAATAGAATTCCCTGATATGAATTCAATTCCCATGAGGCAGGAAAATCTTGAAACCAAATAATCTGTTTGTAGCATTATTCAAAAAATATCCATTATTCAGACTAGGCTCAATTGTTGCAGTTATTTTTCTGATACTGGGGTTCTTTTCATTGCTTTCTGTCAGTGCAAAAAAAGTTCCTGTTATCCACAGCGTTAATCCGCCTGTTGGCTCTCCAGGGGATCTTATGATTATTGAAGGAGAAAATTTCGGTAATCAGCGCAGTTCTTCAGACTATGTTCAGGTTGGTGCCAGCAGAATCACAAATACAGGTTATTTAAGCTGGTCTGACACTCAGATAAAAATTCTTCTTCCTTCAAATGTAACAGACGGACTTGTAATCGTAGCAACAAAGTCAGGGCAGTCAAAACCTGGATTTTTTGCAAACGAAGCAGGAATTCCTGTTGAAGTTCCTCCTGACACAACTACTTCAATGCCTGTAATAGCTGCCGTTACACCAGAAAATGGAACTGTAGGCTCTCTTATTACAATCAGCGGTACAAATTTTGGTACAATCAGAAACAATGCCCTTGTATATTTTACAGCAGACTTTGACAATCAGAATTCTTCAGAAGAAAACGTTTACATTCCTGCCAGTGAAGATAATTATGACTATGAATACTGGAGTGATTCAGAAATCCATGTCCGCATTCCAGATGGTGCATCAGCTGGTCAGATTTATGTACAGACTGAAAAAGGCATTTCTAACCTTACAATGCTGGAAGTAAAACATCCTGCAGGATTTAAAAACTACTCAGGCAAAAAAACATATCTTGTAAACCTTACTGCAGACATTCAGGATATTAATTCCAGATCCAATACAACTCTTTCCCTGCACGTTCCCCGTCCTCCTGTTTTTGCAAGACAGCCTGCTGCAGATATGACCGAGTGTTCTCCAGAACCTGTTTTTGATCACTACCAGAATACAATCATTCATCAGCTGGACCTTTCAAATACCAGCTCAAAACAGATCCGCTTTAATCATAGTTTTGTAATAGATGAATATTCATTCTCTGCAGATATTATAGAAAAAAACGTAAAACCATTTACAGAAAAAGCAAGAGTGCTTTATACAACCTTTACTTCTCCAGATTCCATCATAAAATGTGATGATGAAGATTTAAAAGCCCTTACTTCTGTAATCATCAAAAAAGAAACAAATCCTTATACACAGGCTAAACTCATTTACAATTACATGCTGGAAAATTATACTCTGCTTCCATCATTAAGAAAGACTGGCTCACCTGTAAAAGACCTCGTTACAGGCCGCTCTGGTGATGCCTACGACTTTGCAATAATTTACACTACCCTTCTCCGTTGTGCCGGAATTCCTGCAATTCCTGTCAGCGGCATTCTTGTTGATGCTGACCTGAAAAGTACAAATCACTGGTGGTGTGAATTCTATATTGAAAACGCAGGCTGGATTCCTGTAGATCCTGCCCTGGGTGCCGGTCTTGAATACAAAGCTTTCAAAGCTGTAGAAAACCCTGCCCTGTTCTATTTTGGTGGTATGGACAGTC
Organism: Treponema sp.; assembly: GCA_016297415.1. Classification (GTDB taxonomy): domain Bacteria; phylum Spirochaetota; class Spirochaetia; order Treponematales; family Treponemataceae; genus Treponema_D. The sequence continues at coordinate 16,302 of JAEDGQ010000020.1, read as the reverse complement.
AGCACATTGCATTTTCAAGAGGATTTAACGAAGTAAAACCATCTCTTGCAAACAGTCATATCGTTTACAGAGAAAAATCATACGCCCTGCAATCTATCTGGGAAGAATCTTCATCAGGAACAGTAAATTACAGTTCTCTGTGGAACGACCCTGTTGTTGCAGGTATTTATTAAAAAAAACTGACAAAAATTCTGGAGGAATATTATGTCGACAAAAGTATTATCAGTTGGTGGGTCAATCGTAGCACCTGAATATCCTGATGTTGAATTTGTTGGAAAATTCGCAGAAATGATCAAAGATTATCTTTCGTCACATAAAGGCGATAAACTTATTTTTGTTGTCGGTGGCGGCGGTCCTGCACGCATTTATCAGAAAGCTTTCCGTGATGTAACTGGAACAGCCCCTGATGCCGGAACTGATGCAGCAGACTGGATTGGCATTATGGCAACACGCCTTAATGCACAGTTTGTAAAAGCCTGTTTCGGAGATTTTTGTAAAGAAGCCGTTGTAACAGATCCTACACAAGCCAAAGATTTTACAGGTTCAATTCTTCTTGCTGCAGGATGGAAACCAGGATTTTCAACAGACAATGACGCCGTTCTCCTTGCAGAAAAATTCGGCGCAGATACAGTTGTAAACTTAAGTAACATCGAAAAAGTTTATACAGACGATCCGCGCAAAAACCCGGATGCAAAACCTCTTGATAATATCAGCTGGGCTGATTTCCGCAAAATGGTAGGAGATGAATGGACACCTGGTAAAAACTGTCCCTTCGATCCAATTGCTTCAAAAAAAGCAGAAAGCATGGGCTTAAAGGTTATCTGTGCAGGCGGTAAAAACCTGGACAATATCCGTGCAATTCTTGAAGGCAAGAATTACATCGGAACAACTATTGCCTAAAACTTTTCCAGTTTAGTTAAAAGGCCGTCCAGCTTAGTTCCATAAGCAGGATCCGTTGCCCACTGGCCTGCAAGTTCAAATACTGTGCGGGCCAGTTTTACTTTATGCACCCATGAGTATCGTGGATCAACAAGATCCTGTTTTAGTTTAACATCTTCAGTAGTAGCATAAGCCTGTAAATGCTGTACATGAGCCCTTACTCCCAGCTGTTCTGTGGCAAACCATTCTCCGGGATGTTCTGCATCCATAGCTCCAAGTCCACAGTAATTATGCATTTCCGGAACTACAAGATTTCCAAAACGAAGGAATCCGGTTTCAAGACACATTTGCACAAAAGCAGCGTCAGAATTAATGCCTTCTGCTGCACATTCTGAAATATAATACCGGGCAAGTCTCTGAATATCTCCTAAGGGAACATCAGTATTTTCTGAAAGGAAAAAATCTGCCAGGGCCATATCACTTTTAATACCCTTTCCAAGAATTTCCCTTGAACACTGAGGATAGATTTTTCCCTGTTCAACTGGTACAGAAACACAGGAAAAAAACAAAACAGAAATAACTGATGCCAGAATTGCCCCATAAAAAAATTTTAAATGCTTCATATTAAAAATTTTCGGAAAAAAAATTTAATTTTTTTAAGTTTTTTGTGCATTTATGAAAAATCAATGCCATTAATAATATGTAACTAATATGAGTGCAAAAGACGACATTGACATCAGACGACTTACCCTGAAAAAAGGTCTTTCCTGGCCTAATGACAGGGAATTAATAATGCTGATTCTCGGAACGGGAAGCAGAAATATGCCAGTTGAATGTATGGCAGAACGAATCATAAAAGTATTATGCGGGTACAATCCGTCACAGTGGGTGGAAAAAATGTGTGCCATAGAAGGGGTGGGAGCAAGCAAAGCTCTGGCAATTGCTGCTGCTATGGAACTGGGACGCCGTTACAACAGAAATCCTCAGGCTGTAGTAAACACACCAAAAGACGTAATTCCCTTTATAAAACACTACTCCATGCAGAGTGCAGAACATTTTGTCTGTGTAACAATAAATGGTGCAAGAGAAATCATTTCCATCAGAGTTCTTTGTGTCGGTTCTGGAAATAAAGCTCTCTTAAAACCCAGCGAAATATTCAGCGAAGCCCTGATTGAACACGCTTCAGGAATTGTTTTATGCCACAATCATCCGGGGGGCAAAGCTGAACCGTCAAACGAGGACATTAAAACCACCGCAGTTCTTGAAGAAGCAGCTTCTCTTCTGGGACTTGCACTGGTAGATCATCTCATAATCACAAGGAACAGCTACTTCAGTTTTCTGGAAAACGGTCTGTTGAAGAGTACTGAATAAAACTTTATAATGTCATTGAGTTAATTTATGACATTACAAAGATTTATATATACCTCAGTTCTTGTTTTGCTCATGGTTTTTCCGGCATTTTCCCATTCTCTTCCTGCTTTTGATGAAACTTATTCATCTGAAAATGCTTCAAAAGCAATGATGATGGCGCCGGAAAACAAACTGGCCATTGCTCCCGGCAAAACACGTATTACAATCAAATCAAACATCAGAAATGCAGATGTTTGGATTAACGGTCAATACGAGGGCAACACAAACCTTACAATCAATAATCTTTCACCAGGTTCCTATTACTTAAAAGTTCAGGCAACCGGATATGCTCCACGATATTTCAACATATCAGTCCGTTATGGGGAAGACAGAACTTTCTACATTGAGCTTGAAAAATATCAGGGACAGGTAACATTTTCCACCGTTCCCCATGACTGTATTATTTCTGTTGATGGAAAAACAATAGACAGTCAGACGGTAACTCTTGATGAAGGGGAACACACCTGTACTGTAAAAAAATTCGGTTACAGGGAATATACCCGGACAATCAGTGTATTCCGACACACATATCAGACTATTACAGCAGAACTTTCTGAAGCAGATTTTGAACTTTCTGATTTTAAGACAAACAAGAATGTTTTTAATCCTGATTTAAATGGTTCCCCTGGCAGAATAAATTTTTCATTTTATGTAACAAAAAAAGCTGTTGGAAAACTGACCATTACAGATTTTAACGGTTATCCTGTTTATGAATCAGTTCTCCCTGATTTTTCCACATGGCAGCAGAAGTTAGTCTGGAACGGCTGTTCTTCAACAGGCACAAAACTTCAGGACGGAAATTACACAGCAGTTCTGGAAGTTGAAAATTACAAGGAATCAGTAAGTTTTTTAATCGACAGGTCCATCAGAATTCCAGCTGCATCTATAACCCGTTCCGGATCTGGAACAGGAACTCTGCCAATGGCTTTCCGTTTTCCGGAAAATACACTGGTCCTTTCTTTCTCTGCAGGATTTATTCTGACAGATAAAAACTCTGTCTTTTATGGAGCTCCACTTTCTGCAGGACTAAGCTGGTCTGTTTTTGATTTTATGGAACTTTCTTTACTGGGTGGTATTCTTCCAGGTCACGCAGACTGTTCTGGATTTTTCTCATCATGCCTGAAATTTACCTTCCAGGAAAAAACTGGATTCGGTGCTTTTGACTGGGGATTCCTCTTTAGAGCGGGTGGTGCCGGGAAAGCTCCTTTTGAGCCTTATGGTGCTGATACAGGAAACGGTTTCGGTGGAGGCATAGTCTTAGGTCTTGATTTTAATAACCTTTATGCCGGTTTCTCCTCTGAATTTACAGGTTCTGCTTCAACTTACAACAGTAAAAAAAGAGACAGCGTCTGGAAAAACGGAATTGCAGTACAGTACAAAAGTGACCATGTAACAACTTCTGTTTATGGTGCCCTCCATTCTTCCTTTGGAAAAACAAATCTCTTAAAAGATGACAGAACAGACAGCAAAGCAGTCTGGACAAGAGCTGTGGAATCAGGCCTTGATTTTACAATTCAGCCTTCAACAGCTTCTTATTACATAAACCTTCGTGGAAAAGTTCTCCACTTTAAAAATAAAAACTACTTTAATGCAGAAGCAGGATTTACTGTACTTCTGTAATACGAGGATAATATGAAACTATATTCACGCCATTCTATTGTAATTGCAGCCGTTGGTGGAGTTGCAGCAGGTATTCTTTCCACATGGTGGATTTTCAACTTAAAAAAACCGTCAAAGCAGACACCTTCTGAAAGTTCTCAGGATTCTGCCCTTTACCAGGAAGTTTCTGCTCAGGATTCTGAACTTCAGGAAATCACACCAAACCTCATCCAGACTTCAACAACTTCTGCTGCTACAACTCCCTCTGCCTATACAACTGACGAACAGCAGAACATTTTTGTTTATGAAAAATGTAACGAAGCCGTAGTAAACATTACAACACAGGTTATGGGCATTAACTGGTTTCTTGAACCAATTGTTCAGGACGGAGGCTCTGGTTCCGGGTCTATTATTGATAAAAGGGGCTATGTTGTAACAAATGTCCATGTAATTTCAAAAGCAAACAAAATCACTATATCTCTTGCAGACGGTACAAGCTATGAAGGCCGGGTTGTGGGTCAGGATATTGAAAGCGATATTGCAGTTCTCAAGTTTGACCCTCCGGCAAATGTTTCACTTAAAACAATTTCTTTCGGTGATTCAGACAATCTTAAAGTCGGACAGAAGGTAATTGCTATCGGAAATCCGTTTGCCCTTGAACGAACAATGACAACTGGTATTATTTCAGGTTTAGGCCGCCCTATTCAGGAAAGTGCAAATGTCATTATCAGAAACATGATTCAGACTGATGCTGCCATTAACCCGGGAAACTCCGGTGGTCCTCTGCTTGATACAAAAGGCCGTATGGTTGGTATTAATACAATGATTATTTCAAACTCAGGTTCTTCAGCAGGTGTTGGATTTGCTGTTCCTGTAAGTACAGCACGCCGTGTTGTAAATGATCTTTTAAGATACGGAAAAGTAAACAGAGGAAAAATCCTTATTTCACCCGTACAGATGACTTCAAGCATTGCTCAGTATGCTGATATCGGAATCAATTACGGAATTCTCGTAAGTCAGGTAAAAAAAGGCAGTTCGGCAGCAAAAGCCGGGCTCAGAGGCGGTACAAAAGCCGTTCAGTACGGAAACAGATTCAATCCCACAACAATTTACCTTGGCGGTGATATTATTACGGCAATCAACGGTATTGATGTTCATACTTATGCTGACTATACAAGTGCTCTGGAAGATAAAAAACCTGGAGATACTGTAACTCTTACAGTTTATAGAGATGAATCATTTATAAAACTCAAAACCGTTCTCGACAGTTCAACAGAAGATTCAACAACATTATAGGACTATTATGAAAAAACCTGTTATTTTCATCGCTTTACTCATTTTTTCATTATCTCTTTCTGCTGAAAAAATTAGTTTTCCGGTAGACGGCTTCTTTGCAAATCCGCCAGAGCCGGTTACATTTGAAACTGAATGGGATGAATCCTGGTTTGGTTCAAAACCTTCTTCACAGTATAACCATGACCTGGCCAGAGTTGCCGGAATTTTTGCAGAAGTTGCTTATGTAGAAGTTGCAAAACATCCTGACAACAATGAACTTTTAAGCTGTTATGAAGCAATCGGCGTTTCTAAACAGACTATAGAACTTCACTACGACATGAATTACGAAAATGCAATCTGGGGCAACAATCAGGCAGCTTTCAGTATTGCATACAAAAAAATCAACAGTGCCCACGGAAAACGCAATCTCATTATTCTTGTTATCCGGGGAACACCTTTAAATGCTAACGAATGGATTTCAAATCTTAATGTAAGCGATCACACACAGGAAGAAGAAGAATTTCATGAAGGCTTCCTCCGTACAACAAAACATATTGAATCTGCCCTCATCGCCTACATGTTAAAAAATAAAATCGATATTGATGACTGTTTTCTTTTAATTACAGGACACAGCCGCGGAGCAGCTACAGCAAATCTTCTTGCAGCACAACTCTACGATACAGAATTATTCAATACCGATAACATCTACTGTTATACTTTTGCTACTCCAAATGTAACAATTTCTGATTCTGCGAAGGATCCTAAATACAACTACATCTGGAATATTGTTAATGCCGAGGATATTGTTCCTGCAGTTCCAATGAACAGCAACAAATGGAAGTATAAAAAATACGGACAAACAAAAGTTCTTATTAATAACTGGAATACAGATCCTGTAAAATACAGCCTTGATTACCAGACAAGAATGAACTATTACTTCAGAAGGCTTATGAACAGAAATTACTGTCCGTTTAATCTGGGCCCTTTTTTTCCAATCCAGCTTTCATATTTCTTAACAACCTTAAACAAAGATATTCCTTCTTATTACAAAGGAATTAAAGCAGTCCGGTTTAAGGCTGAAGACCGTCTCTGGAAAATTTTCCCTGCAAAAACAAAAGAAGAAAGGGATCAGAACAGCGACAGGGAATTCCTTGATGCTACAATCAACTCAAAAAACAGTAATCCAGGTCTTCTTGTCAGTATGGCTGCAAACTATGTAACAAAAGAATTTGGAGTAGACGCAAAATATTTAATCAACTGTTTTGTTGACATGCATGCCATGGAAACCTATTTAAGCTGGATTTTAGCACTGCCGGAAGAAGAAGTATTCTCAAATATGGAAACTTCAATTATCCAGATTTACGGAAGCTGCGATTACGCAGTTTTTGATGACCAGAACACCTGTATTGCTACAATCAGGGATGGAAAAGTAATTTTTGAAGATATTCACGAACCAATTGCCGCAAGCTCATTTCTGACAGATTTTGTTTCCATCGGAATTCCTGCAAACAGACAGTTTAAGGTAATTATTTCAAAAGAAAGTCTTCTTCCAACAAAAGCAAAAATTTCTGTCCAGCATTACAGTGCAGAAGGTATTCTTCTTGATGAAACTAATTCAACAAAGCTCTACCCTTATAATTTTACGCTTTATGAATTTGGAGCAGGCAACAATCTTCTGGAGGACTCTCTTCCAGCCTTTAAGAAAGTAAAAAACAATAATGCTGAAAAACTTAGAACTGAAGCAGACCTTCACAATATTTCAACTTTCAGGGTCTGGGGTGAACTTTCCGGTTCTACAAGCGGTACATTCAATGCCGGTGTTCATGTAGGCTCTCAGAATGTTTATGGTTCTTTCCTTCTTGGACACAACTTTGTAAAACCTTGCCGTTCTATTGAACTAAGTCCTGGTATAGGTCATCAGTCAATTCTTACAGGTAAAGTCCTTCTTAACTCAGAATTGTTCGGAAATCTTTTCTGGGCTTATGGAGAAAAACTTGATAAAGGCGACAAGAAACTGAACTTTGTTCCAACAGCTCGTTTTCTGGTTTCTTTTAAGCCAAAACATAAGACACAGCTTTTTGCAGGAGCAAATCTTGAATTTTTAATCAAAGACTTTAACGACGCCGCTTTTGACGAAAAATTCCGTTTCAATTCTGCATCAATTAACTCTGGCTTAAAAGTTAAAGTTGTTCCTAACTTCCAGCTTGGTTTCCGTTTCTAAAATGACTGATTTTAAGAATATTACAATTTTATGTGATGTAATTGATAACTTCGGTGATATTGGAGTAGCCTATCGCCTTGCAAAATCTCTTACAGAACTGGATCCGGTCCTTAAGCTTACTCTTGTCTGTTCAAATCTGGAAAGTTTTGCCTTAATGAATCCAGAAGTTGATCCGGCAAAAAAAATCCAGCAAATAAAATACAAAAACTCTCTATGGACTATTCTTCACTGGAATCTGGACGAAAAGGAAGTTACACTCTTAAAAGAAAAACAGCTTCCCGTATCAGATTTCTCTTTTCCTGTAATTCTTGAATGTTTTCAATGCGGCAGACCAGACTGGATTGAAAACATAATTTTTAGTCCAGAAAATACTTTGCTGCATTATATTTTCAACATTGAATATCTGACGGCTGAACAATATGCAGAGGATTTTCATCTTTTAAAAAGCTATACCCGCAGCTCCTTCGTTAAGAAACGATTTTTCATGCCTGGCTTTACATCAAAAACTGCAGGCTTAATTGTTGATGAAGAATTCCTTAACTCCATAAAACAAATGCCGGCGAAAACTCCGGAGCAGTTCACAGTAACCATGTTTTCTTATGAAAGGGATTTTACTCAGATTTTTGAAGCCTTAAACAGATTTCAGAAAAAACATCAGAAAAAAAATCCGGCTTTTTCTGTAAATGTACTTGGTGCTGCAGGAAAAAGTCTTCCCTTTGTTAAAGAAGCCTGGGAAAAAACAGGCAGACAGGTAAAACTCACAGAACTTCCATTTTTAAAACAGGATGAATGGGATAAAGTTTTATGCAGTTCCAGCCTCAATTTTATTCGTGGCGAAGAAAGCCTGGCCAGAGCTGCTTTAACAGGAATACCTTTTGTGTGGCATGCTTATGTTCAGGACGAAGACTACCAGCTTGTAAAGGTTGATGCACTTCTTGACCGTCTTCTACCTTACCTTCTTCCGGAATTAAGGGATTCTGTAAAAATTCTCTGGGACGATTATAATACTCCAGGAAAGAAACTGGATTACCGGCTTCTTGATAAACTTTTTGATTCAGTTTATGACGGAACTATTTCAAAAGGATTCAAAGACTTTGCAGACGAACTTCTGGCAAACGCAAGTCTGGCTAAAAATCTTTTAGACTACCTGCATACCATTGAAAAAAATCCCTAAAAATACTACTATTAAATATAAATGTTTATTTTTTTGAGGTAACATATTATGTTAATGACAAACGAAATCAGAGTTGGTACAGCTTTCATGTATGAAGGTGCACCTCTCATCGTACAGAAGCTCCTGGGTCAGAAAGGTGGCCGTCAGGGTATGGTAACTAACCTTCGTGTTCAGAACATCGTAACTGGTTCAACAATGCAGCTCGGTCTCGATGCTGGTGAAAAATTCGAAGAAGTAGAACTGGTAAAAAAGACTGTAAAACTCTCTTATGTTGATGGTGATGATTTCCACTTCATGGATCAGGAAACATACGATGACATCACACTGACAAAAGACGAAATGGGCGACAACGCTGGTTTCCTTTCTCCAGAAGATGACTACGATGTACAGGTTACATACTACAACGAAAAAGCCGTTGGTATTGTACTCCCAGTAAACGTTACACGTACAATCACATACTGTGAACCAGGTGTTAAAGGTGATACTTCTGGTAAATCAACAAAACCAGCTACTCTCGATACAGGTATCGAAGTAAAAGTTCCACTTTTCTGTAACACAGACGATCGTATCGTTATCGATACACGGGATGGTTCATTCGTAGAGCGTGCAAAAGACTAATAGTAAATAATTAGTACTTATGTCAAAAGGAAGTCTTCAGGGCTTCCTTTTTTTTATTCTTTTCCGTTATAAGACAATAAAAAGGGCTGTCCCAAAAGTTCAACTTGCGGTGGTTGAGCTTGTCGAAACCACCATATTTAGTGCAATGGTCATTTCGACAGGTGGTTCCTGAGCCTGTCGAAGGGTGGTTCCTGAGCCTGTCGAAGGGCTCAATGACCGCTACAGTCATTACTTATTGGACATCCACTTTTTTGTTTAATTATCTTTCCATTACCATTTAAGTTCAACCTCGAAACTTACAGCTTCTTCTGTGCGTCCCACAATGGTGATTGTTTTGTTTTCATCATCAATTTTGCCGTAAATTTTTACTTTCTGGCCAAGCATAGCTTCTTTGGCAAAGTTGATGCGGAAATCCTTAAATCGTTTAGTCTGATATTCCTGTGGAAGTGCATCAACAGCAAAAGCTCCATAACGACTGTTATTAGTATGTCCGTTTCCATCCAGATCAGAATACTTAATAACTCTTTCATCAAGGAATACGGCTTCTTCTTCGTTTAATGAAATCTTTCCATAAGGGAGACAGTCAAACTCAGATTTCTTTTCTGATGGAGTTCTAAGTCCCATATCATCAAACTTCTTGATTGGCATGATTCTGCGGGCATTCACATCTACAAGAATCCAGCTTGTAAGTCCGGTTATAAGATGTTCACCATTATCATTTTCAATTTCAAAACCCCGGACAAAAACAAGAGGTTCAGATTTTTCTTCCCAGGTGTGAACAATGATTCTTTCATTTTCTTCCGGATACTTATGAATCCTAAAAGAATTTCTTGCCACAAGAATAGCAACACCCTTTTCTGCAAGAAGGGCTCTGCTCATACATCTGTTATTGAAATCTTCTACAGCTATATCTGAAGTGATTTTTAAGAGTTCGTGAAGGCTTAATATATGATCAGCAGTACATTGAGTGAAATAAAGATTCTGTTCAACATGAAAAGAAAGGTCATCATCGTAATAAACTTTACAATCTTTTGTTTCTGGTTTTTTATCCATCATTTTACCTCTTCTTTTATTATATAACTTCGTAAAAAAAAGTAAAACAACACAAATATTACCAGCGGCCGGTACCCCAAAGCCATCCGTCATCTCTAGTTTCAAAAAACCAGAATTCCCTTTCATAAGTCATAATAGAATAATTATAGCCGGAAATCTTCGCACCCACTGGCAGCATCATAAGTTTTTTAAAACCACCCTTTCTGAGTTCATTTTTAAGATTTATGGGCTTGAAAAGTTTATCAGCAAGGGCCTGTCCTGTTTCAAGATCATTAAAACAGTAAAATGTGGCTTTTAGTGTAGTTTGGCCATAAGGAAGGTCCACGGTAACAATGTCATAATCAAGACTATAAAGCGAAACAGAGATAAAAATAAGAATTATGAAAAAAAACTTTTTAACCATAGTAAATAATCGAAAAAAAAGCTCAGAACATAAGTCCTGAGCTTTTTATCACTTTAGTTAAAAACTAGAGGCTCTTCTTAAGTTTAGCGTTAGCTTCTTTTTCTCTGAAGAATTCAGGAATGAACCAGACACCAACAGCAATTGTAGCAAGAGCTGTTACAAGGAGAAGGATTCCAACATAGATGTATGATGGAAGTTCTCCGCTTCCGTTAAGAACTAAGATACGGATGAATGCCCAGATCTGTCCAAGAGAGAACAGGAATGCAACAACTGCTTTTGCCATATAGTTCTTTACGAAGAATGCAAAGATACCAAATACGATGAAAAGGAGCTGTACAAGAATAAGAGCATTTACCAGTGGCATTTCCAGTGCTCCAGCAGGATGCCATACTAATGTGAAAATAGAAATATCCTTTTCACCATAAAGCGGGTATACACTAAGGAATGTAAAATAATCTCTGGCTGCTGGATTTACTTTTGAATCAAGGTAGTTAACATATTCAACTTTTTCTTCAACTGTATTGTTAGCACCGATTTCAGAAGTTTTAACTTCAACTTTTGAATTGAATACATCAGCATTTACAGCTGCATCTTCAATTGCTTTATCGCAAGCTTTTACGAAATCTTCAGCAAAATAATCATCTTTAATTGTTTCTCTGATTTCTGTAAGAACAGAAACTTTATCCTGAGAAGTAGCAAGTGTCTTATAAATTTCTCTTGCTTTTTCAGCATTTTTCCATGCGCTTACATCACGTTTAATTTCTGAAGGCCAGTCGCTGAATCCTTTTCCAGGGATTTTTGTGCTGTTTGGAAGTTCAGCCCAACTAAGGTTACCCTTTTCATCAACTGACTGAATATTAGTTGTGTGAGTAAATGGTAAGAAGTGTACAACTGCAATAACAAGAAGTAATGCGATTGATACAATCTTATATTTGTTCAAAAATTTCATATGAATATCCTCCAAAGATATCAACAAGAATTATATTTATAATTTTATATGAATATCCTAGTTTTTTCAACAGATAAAAATACATATATCCAGGAATTCAAGTTGTAACTTAGCAAAGATTATCTATAATTAAGAGTATGTTTGATAAATTAATGTTCACCTGTAATGCAGTTTTTCCTATTGTTCTTACAATACTTACAGGATATCTTTTAAAAACCCTCAAAGTTTTCAATTCTGACTTTTTCAAATCTCTCAACAAACTCAGTTTCCGCTGCTGTCTTCCAGTCATGCTTTTTATGAATGTTTATAATGTAAAAAGCCTTTCCCAAATGACTTCTTACGGAAAAGTATGTCTGTTCTGTTTTGTTGTAATTACTTCAACATTTCTTATTGCAGCTGTCTGCTGTGGATTTTTTATGAAAGACAACAGACAGAAAGGTGTAATGGTTCAGGCAGCTTACCGTTCAAACAATGCAATTATCGGTCTTTCCCTTGTAACAACGCTTGTTAACGGTGAAGCAAATGCCATTGCCATCGGTTCAATTCTTTCATCACTGTTTATTCCTCTTTTCAACATTCTTGCCGTATTAAGCCTTACTATTTTTATTAAAGATGAAAAGGGACATAAAATCAGTATTGCAGGAATATTGAAAAAAATTATTACAAATCCCCTTATTATTGGCTGTGGCCTTGGTTTTGCAGCTCTTATAATCAGACATTTTATTCCTCTCGTTCCCGTTGATCCTTCACAGACAGAAGGAATCTCTTTTCTTTATGAAATAAGGGATCCTGTTACACAGGCTGTATCTCCTGCCTGCAAAGTTTTTACAATCAGACAGAATCTTCCTTTTTTGTATGCAACTCTTGAAATGCTTGGAAAATGTGCTACCACTGTTGCTCTTATAGCATTGGGTGGCAATTTCACATTCAGTGCAATTGCAAAACTCAAACATCTTATCATTACAGGGACTTTGCTTCGTGTTCTGATTGTTCCTGCAATTTCACTTATTGCTGCTTATAAACTTGGATTCAGAGAAATGGAATTTCCTGGATTAATAGCTTTAATTGCAACACCTGTAGCTGTAAGTTCAGTTCCAATGGCAAGTGAAATGAACAATGACGACGAACTTGCAGGCCAGCTTGTTGTATGGACAAGTATTGCCAGTGCATTTACCCTTTTCGGAATAATTTTTGCATGTACTCAGGCAGGAATTTTTAAGGTATAGTTTAATTCAAAAAAAATCATATAATCTTATTGAATAAAAATGAGAAAATTTCAGGTAGTAAGTCCTTATGAACCAAGCGGCGATCAGGGACAGGCAATAGAAAAACTTTCGGAAGGCTTTCTGCGGGGCGACAGATACCAGACACTTAAAGGTGTAACTGGTTCTGGTAAAACTTTTACAATGGCAAAGATTATTGAAAAAGTTCAGCGCCCTACTCTGATTATCAGCCACAACAAAACTCTTTCAGCCCAGCTTTACAGAGAGTTTAAATCTTTTTTTCCTCACAACGCAGTAGAATACTTTGTTTCATATTACGACTACTATCAGCCGGAAGCTTATGTTCCAGCCAGAGATCTTTACATCGAAAAAGATGCTTCAATAAACAAAGAAATCGATAACCTCCGCATTAAGGCAACTTATTCCCTTATGGAACGCCGTGATGTAATTGTAGTTGCAACTGTCAGCTGTATTTACGGTCTTGGTATGCCAGAACTGTACAAAGACATGAGTGTTCATATTGAAAAGGGAGAATTTCTTGATACAAGAAAATTTTCAAACGAACTGGCTTCCATTCAATATCAGCGAAACGACATGGTTTTGGACAGAGGAAATTTCCGTGTTCGTGGTGATGTAATCGAAGTTTACCCTCCTTATATGGAAACTGATACAGCTTACAGAATTGAACTGGATTTCGAAGAGATTGGTCGTATCTGCCGTTTCAATGTACTTACGAGAGAAGTAGAAGAAGAACTTGATGAGCTGAAGATTTATCCGTCAAAACACTTTGTAGTGCCTCAGGAAAGACTTTACTCAGTTACTGACAGAATTCTTGAAGAAATGGCTGAACAGGTTGAACGGTTCAATGCTGCAGGAAAACCTCTTGAAGCAGAAAGAATAAAAACAAGAACAACTTATGATGTTGAAATGATGAGAGAGATGGGATACTGCTCAGGAATCGAAAACTACTCAGGACCCATTTCAGGCAGAAAACGGGGAGAACCTCCGGCTACCCTGCTTCACTATTTCCCGGATGATTTCTTATGCATGATGGATGAAGCCCATGTTACAGTTCCACAGATTGGAGCTATGTACGAAGGTGACAGAAGCCGCAAACAAAACCTGGTTGACTTCGGATTCCGTCTGCCAAGTGCTCTTGATAACAGACCTCTTAAATTTGACGAGTTTGAAAAAAAACTTAATCAGGTTATTTATGTAACTGCCACTCCAAGAGAACAGGAAATAAAACAGTCAACACAGGTTGTTGAACAGCTTATCCGTCCAACAGGCCTTCTTGATCCAATTATTGAAGTCCGACCAAGCGAAGGCCAGATGGAAGATATTTATAAAGAAGTAAAACAGAGAATCCACCGTGGAGAAAGAAGCCTTATTCTGACTCTTACAAAAAAAATGGCCGAAGATCTTACAGACTATCTTCTCGGCCTGAATCTGAAGGTAAAATATATTCACTCAGAAATTGATACTTTTGAACGAGTAGAAATTCTCAAATCCCTCCGTCTTGGAGAAATTGATGTACTTATCGGTATTAACCTTCTTCGTGAAGGTATCGACCTTCCGGAAGTAAGTTTCATTGCAATTCTTGATGCAGATAAAATCGGATTCCTTCGTTCTACAACATCTCTTATTCAGATTGTGGGTCGTGCAGCCAGAAACGAAAACGGTATGGTTGTAATGTATGCAGATGCAATAACTCCTGCAATTAAAGAAACCGTTTCGGAAACAAAACGCCGCCGTCAGATTCAGCAGCAGTACAATGAAGAACACGGAATTACACCTCACACAGTAAGCAAGGCTGTTCAGGATATGCTTGAACGCCAGCAGAAAGATGCAAAAGAAAACGCAGAAGTTGAACTGTCAGCTCTAAAAAAAGAAGCAAATCTCTTCGACGCAAAACAGCGTAAAAAGTTAATAGAACTCCTGAAAAAAGAAATGTCCCAATGTGCCGACAGACTGGAATATGAACAGGCAGCGGCTATCCGTGATCAGATTACGGAAATCGAAAACACTTACGGCAAAAAATAAAGCACCCCGCAAAAAAATCCAGCAGACAAAAAAAAATCCCGCAGGAGCATAAGTCCGGCGGGTTTTATTGCTAAAAAAGCTTATTAGTTAGCAGCTGCAACTGGTGCACCAGCATTAGCAGGAGTAACGTTGATTTTCTTTGTTACGAAACCACTGCGAAGACAGCGTGTGCAAACATTAAGAGTACGTGTTGTGCCACCGATTTCTGTCTTAACCTTAAGAAGGTTTGGTCTCCAGGTACGACGTGTGTGGTTGTATGATTTAGAAATCTTGTTACCAGTCATAGAGCCTTTCAAGCAAACATCACAAATTCTTGACATAATATATACCTACCTCGAATAAATTACACGTGAGTTTCAATAATATATAAAAAACTCATTATTATGTCAATGTAAATTCAAAGAATTCATCATCAAATTCTCAAAATTTACAGTGTATTTAATTCCAATCCATCATAAGAAGGCCGTACACAACCACCTTCTTCTGTTATTTTTACCAGATTTTCATACCTGCTAAGATGTTCATCAATATACTTCTGAATATCAGCATGCTTAAAATCATGAGTCATGTGAATAAACCAGGTATTTTTAGCTCCAATCTGGTTTGCATACATGAGAGCCTGATCAAAATTGTTATGTGATGAATGAGGCTGAACCCTCAGGGCATCAATAACAAGATGATCCAGAACTCCATTCTCTGAAGCCTTCTTTACAAGCTCCAGAGATGAATCACTTATAAAGCTGCAGTCTGTAAGATATGCAATACTGTGCTTTACACCGTCACTTTCAACTTTGCTGAACACCCATCCTGTAGTGTGATGATTTCCATGAATCATTGGTACAGGAACAACCTGAATTCCATTTTTTAAAACAGGATTCTCACCGTTATTGTCATCAACAGTAATAAAATTAAGTTTAGGTATTCCGCCGCCTTTATCATGATCAACAAAAATATACTTGAAGCATTCCCTGATATGACTGGCAACCCGGCTGCTTGTATAAATCGGAAGACCTTCACCTGCTGTTTCAGGATATTTTTCTTTGATTCTGGCATCTTCGTTCATAGCCCTGGAATTTTTATGACTGAAAATTCTCAAATCATCAATTCCATGAATATGATCTGCATGAGCATGTGTAATGAATACAGATTCAAGTTTTCTAAAACCGGCCCTCAAAGCCTGCTGTCGAAAATCAGGACCAACATCTATAAGATAATTATTATCACCATCTGTCAAAAGCGCACTGGAACGCAGTCTGTTGTCCCTTGTATCTGCAGATTTGCAGACAGCACACTGACAGCCGATTACTGGCACTCCATGACTTGTTCCTGAACCAAGAATCAAAAGTTTCATACGTACAAGATTTTAGACAAAACTTTATGCTTGGACAAGGGCAGATGTAAACAGGGCAAACGCATTATAACTGATTTTGTATTGAAAAATGGCGCAAAGGAGTG
>JAEDGQ010000019.1 GCA_016297415.1 Treponema sp. | reverse complement strand
TCACGACTGGAAGCCATTTTTAGCAGGGAATATATTATAATGCGTTTGCCCTAGCCTTTATGTTGAATTAATGTATTTTTAATGATAAATTCAAATACTGCTCACAAAAATTGAGGTACTATATGGAACTTTCAAATGTAAATTTTACTCCAGCTGTTACACCTGTACGTATTGGTATCGATGTTGGCTCAACAACTGTAAAAATTGTTTGTCTTGATGAAAATGATAATATGATTTACGGAGATTATCAGCGGCATCGTGCTGATATTCGTAATACAATTATTTCTGTTGTTACAAAAGCTCTTGACGATGTAGAAAAAAAACTTAAATTAGGTGATAAGCATACAGTTTCTGTAAAAGTTACAGGTTCTGGTGGTCTTTCTGTTTCTCAGTGGCTTAATATTCCATTTATTCAGGAAGTTGTTGCAGCTACTACTGCAGTAAAAAAACTTATTCCACAGACAGATGTTGTAATTGAACTTGGCGGTGAAGATGCCAAGATTACATATTTTACTGGTGGCGTTGAACAGCGCATGAACGGTACTTGTGCCGGCGGTACAGGTGCCTTTATTGACCAGATGGCAGCTCTTCTCGAAACTGATGCTCCAGGTCTTAACGTACTTGCAGCTGGTAAACAGCAGATTTATCCAATTGCTGCCCGCTGTGGTGTATTTGCCAAAACAGACGTTCAGCCTCTTATTAACGAAGGTGCCCGTCGTGAAGATATTGCCGCTTCTATTTTTCAGGCTGTAGTTAATCAGACAATTTCTGGTCTTGCCTGTGGTAAACCTATTAAAGGAAATGTTGCCTTCCTCGGTGGTCCTTTACACTTTCTGGATCAGCTCCGTGAACGTTTTATTGAAACATTAAATCTTAAACCGGAAGAAATTATCGTTCCTGAAGACAGCCAGCTTTTTGTAGCAGCAGGTTCGGCTTTCTCTGCAGAAAAAACTTACAGCTGTGTAGGAAATGCTTCTCCAAAAACATTCCCTACAATTGCTCAGTTTAAGGACAGCCTTAAAAATCTTGAAGGCGCAGAAATGAATGAAGTTCAAAGACTTGAACCTCTCTTTGTAGATGAACAGGATCTTCAGAACTTCCGTGACCGTCATGCAAAAGATAAGGCAAAGCGTGGTGATCTTTCCAAAGCAGAAGGACCTTTATTCCTTGGTCTTGATGCCGGATCAACTACAACTAAAGCCGTTCTTGTTAATAAACAGGGTGAAATTCTCTGGGATTTCTATGATGTAAATGCGGGTAATCCTGTAGATCTTGCAGTTCGTGTACTTAAAGATCTTTATAAAATTCTCCCTAAAAACTGTTATATTGCACGGGCTGTTTCAACTGGTTATGGTGAAGCACTTTTTCAGGCAGCCCTCGGTGTAGATGCAGGTGAAGTAGAAACAATTACACACTACCGTGCCGCTGAATTCTTTGTTCCTGGCGTTGAATTCCTTCTTGATATTGGTGGCCAGGATATGAAGTGTCTCCGTATGAAAGACGGTGCAATTACTTCCATTCAGCTTAACGAAGCTTGTTCTGCAGGATGTGGTTCATTTCTTGCAAATTTTGCAAACACAATGAATATGGACATCCGCGAATTCTCAAATATTGCTCTTCTTGCCAAAAAACCAGTAGATCTTGGTTCCCGCTGTACAGTATTTATGAACAGCCGTGTAAAACAGGCTCAGAAAGAAGGTGCAACTGTTGCTGATATTTCTGCAGGTCTTTCATATTCTGTAATTAAAAATGCCCTGTTCAAAGTTATCAAGCTTCGCCGTGCTTCAGAAATCGGTACAAAAGTTGTAGTACAGGGCGGTACTTTCTATAATGATGCAGTTCTCCGTGCTTTTGAAAAAATCTCGGGAGTATCTGTATTCCGTCCTGATGTTGCAGGTCTTATGGGTGCTTATGGTTCTGCTTTGATTGCATACGATCAGTGGTGTGATCTTACAGCTCCAAAACCAGGTCAGGAAGCAGGCTGGGTTCCTCCAAAGATTGTTTCAAATCTTGCAACTCTTGATCAGCTTGAATCTTTCAAGGTAAATCTTGAACTTACACGGTGTGGAGGATGTCAGAATAACTGTCTTCTTACAATCAACACATTTACAACAAACGGTGCAAAACGCCAGTTTATTACTGGTAACCGCTGTGAAAAGGGACTTGAACGCCATAAACTGGAAGATACACAGACTGTAGACGGCTCAAACAAAGCAAATACAGGTGTTGATGAATCTCCTTTTGAACTTCCAAATCTTTTTGACTGGAAATATAAAAGACTTTTCAATCATTACATTCCTCTCAAACCGGAAAATGCACCAATGGGAAGCGTTGGTATTCCTCGCGTTCTCAATATGTACGAAAACTATCCTTTGTGGTTTACTCTCTTCACAAAACTGGGATTCCAGGTAAAACTTTCACCTCGTTCAAGCCGCATGATTTATGAAAGAGGTATTGATTCAATTCCTTCTGAATCTGTTTGTTATCCTGCAAAAATCAGCCACGGTCATATGGAATCCCTCATTAAAATGGGATGTAAATTCATTTTCTACCCATGTGTTCCTTATGAAAAAATTGAAGATAAAGGTGCAGGAAACCACTACAACTGTCCTGTTGTAACTTCATATCCTGAAGTTCTTAAACATAATCTTGATACAATTGCAGAAGCACATGACCTTCTGTTTATGAATCCATTCCTTCCTGTTTATGACCTGCCGCGTCTTAAGGAACGTGTTTATGAAGAATTACATAAATATTTCCCTTTATTAACAAAGCAGCAGGTTTATGAAGCCGTAGAAGCCGGATGGAAAGAACAGGAACAGTTCAAGCTTGATACTCAGGCAGCAGCAGAAGAAGCTCTTGAACAGCTTGTTGTAAGTGGTGCCAACGGTATTGTTCTTGCAGGCCGTCCTTATCATCTGGATCCTGAAATCAACCATGGTATTCCTGAAATGATTCATGGTCTGGGACTTGCTGTATTTACAGAAGACTCTGTTGCTCATCTCGGTTCTATTGAACGTCCTTTACGCATCGTTGACCAGTGGGTATATCACAACAGACTTTATAGAGCTGCCAGTTTTGTTACAGGCATGCCAAATCTGGAACTGGTTCAGCTTACTTCATTTGGTTGTGGTCTTGATGCTGTAACTGCAGATCAGGTTGATGAAATCATGAAGTCAAAGAGTCGTATGTACACTTTGATTAAGATTGATGAAGGTTCTAACCTGGGCGCTGTTCGTATCCGTATCCGATCACTTATTGCAGCAGTTAAGGCCCGCCAGCGTAACCGTAAAAAGGTTGTAATTAAATCATCAGCATATCAGCGTGTTGTATTTACAGAAAAAATGCGTGATGAATATACAATTCTCTGTCCTCAGATGTCACCAATTCATATGGACCTTCTTGAGTCAGCTTTCCGTTATTCAGGCTATAATTTTGTAGTTCTTGATGCTGTAGATCCGAAAGCAGTTGATGCCGGACTTAAATATGTAAACAACGATGCATGTTATCCATCAATTCTTGTTGCGGGACAGATGATGCATGCTCTGGAATCAGGAAAATACGATGTAAATAAAACAGCTCTGCTTATTACACAGACTGGTGGCGGATGTCGTGCTACAAACTATATCGGATTTATCCGTCGTGCTTTAAATGATGCAGGCTGGGGTCAGGTTCCCGTAATTTCCCTTAACGTTGTAGGACTTGAAAAGAATCCTGGCTTTAAGTTCACTCTTCCAATGATTCATCGTGCACTTATGGCTGCCTTCATCGGTGACCTTTTAATGCGTGTTCTTTACAGAGTTCGCCCATACGAAGCAGTTCCCGGCAGTGCCAACGAGCTTTATCACAAGTGGAATGAAAAAGCAAAGAAACAGCTGAAGTCACTTTCAATTTTCGGATACCACAGAATCATCCGGGGAATTATCCGCGACTTTGACAGACTTCCGATTCTCCCGGTTAAAAAACCACGGGTAGGTGTTGTTGGTGAAATTCTTGTTAAGTTCCATCCGACAGCAAATAACGACATGGTAAATGTAATCGAAAGAGAAGGTGCTGAATGTGTAATGCCTGATCTTATGGACTTTGTATTCTATACAATGTCTACTGCTAAATTCCGTGTTGACGAACTTGCTTTCAGTGAAAAGGAACTTAAAAAGAGCAAGCTGATTATGACACTTCTTGGTCTTTACAGACGATATATGGTTAAATGCCTTAAGAAGAGCCGTCGTTTTGAAGCACCATCAAGCATCTGGGATATGTGGAAAAGTGTAGAAGGAATCGTTCAGACTGGTAACATTTCCGGCGAAGGATGGTTTTTAACAGCAGAGATGATTGAACTTATTCATTCTGGAGCTCCTTCAATTGCCTGTGTTCAGCCATTTGCCTGTCTTCCAAACCACATTACAGGTAAAGGTATGATTAAGGAATTAAGACGCCGCTTCCCTGAATCAAACATCAGTGCCATCGACTACGACCCTGGTGCTTCAGAAGTTAACCAGCTTAATCGTCTTAAGCTTCTGCTTTCTAATGCACCTGTCGGAAACAATCCTGACGAAATGAAAAACGGAAAAATCTGGACTAAAAAAGGTCCTGTAGATCCGATTATTCAGTATGCAAGTGGTGGAAGTCAGTTTATTGATAATGACCCTGTTGATGCAAGAAACTCAATTCCTGCACAGACAGCCGTACTCTAATCATTAAATTGTAAAACAAAGGTGCCGGTTAATTATCCGGCATTTCTGTTTTTTACCGGAGGAAGATTTTTTATGAAGAAATGCTTATTAGCTTCAGTAATTTTATTTCTGACAGCAGCTTTTTCTTTTGCAGATTTTAATAGATTCAATATTCCGGATTCTACAGGAATCAGAAAAGCCTGTGCCGAAGCCTGGTTTTATGATGATTTAAGCGATCTTCGTGAAAAACGTTCAGAACTCCGTAAAAATGAAATCGGGCAGGAATTTCAAATCCGTATGGAAGAAACAGATACTTCCTTTGCCGTTATTATTGCGCCTCAGACAAAACTTGAAGTTGATTTTTATACAGAATCAGGAATTGAACAGCGTACTGTTGATGAATACCCTGCCGATGCCATGGGAGCCTGGGTTCTGATTCGTAATTCACTTACAGGAAAACCAGAAAAAATCAGATTCTTCTTCTCTGCCAACAGCGATATGTACATTCAGTTTTCTCCTGCGCCGGATGCAGTTGGAAGCGGAAGAAAAGTTTTTGCAGATTTTGTAATCGGGGGACTTTTTGCCAGCCGTGGTGTTCCTGTTGGAATTTCTTTTGACCAGCTTTATACAGTTTCATTCCAGGAAATACTTGATTTAACAGAAGTTTCCCTTCCATGGAAATATGCAAATACACAAAAAGGTCAGTTTCATTCAAAACATCAGATGATTGGTGTAATCAGAAAGAATCTTGGCCGTTTTGTTTATTCTGCAGACAGCTGTTATAACGAAAATGGAGAACCTGTAAAAATCACAGACGGAACAGTCAGAAAAATTGAAATTAATGGAAAGGAAGAAAACAAATCGAACCTTCTTGTTGTAGATCAGTTTGGATTCTTAAAGTGGATTGTTGACGGTCTTGTTGAACCAATTGCAGGAAGTCATCTGTATAGAGAACCTCTTCTTGTAAAAACTGTAGAATACAATCCTACAGGCTTAAAAGGTGTAATTAATCAGAATAAAAATGATGATGTTTCTTTTGCTCTGGACTGGTGCCGTAATCTTTCTGCTGCCATCCTTTCTATAAGAACTAATCGTAATTATATGTGGAACGAAGCTGGTACAGATGTAAATATTGAGCCTTTTGCTTCTGAAGTAAATTCCAGAGGTTTTACACAGGCAGCCGGTTATATTAAAAACTCCGGATATAAGATTTCGGATTTAAAACCTCTGCTTTTTGTTCTTGCTTCTACAGAACCAACTTACTGTTATCTTGCAGCTGTAAAAAGACCTGTAAATGAAACAGCAAATCCTGAATATTTTAAATTTGACCAGTGTGCGGTAATTTTCCCGTTTTATGATGATGAAGGTCGCTTCTCTTGCGTAATTTTTGACAACGGTGAAGAATTGACTCTTAATCAGTTCACTCAGAAATATAAAGGAAGTTTTGTTCACCTTTCCCGTGTTCTTACAGAAACCAGGTTCTTCCCGAACTAATTCCGTTTGTTACAGTTTTTATCTGCTGAATGGAGTTGAATAATGAAAAAAATTGTTGTTACAGCCGCTATAGCATTATGTTCACTTAACCTTTTTGCCGCCGGTGCAGATGAAGTTTCAGCCAACTCAGAAATGATGACAGCATGGAACTGTGGTTTTTATCCTGGCGTTGTCAGATATGCAGATATAATTCTTTCAACCCAGTCTTCAGTTTTTACAGGAAAAGCAGGCGTTTATAAAGGTGAAAGCCTCTATAAAATGGGGCGTATTTCTGATTCATTAGAATGCCTTAAAGAAGCACTTCCTTTTGTAGAAGAAAATGAAGAACTTCTTGCAATGAATTACTACTGGACAGGAAGAGCTTTATACGACCTGAATAAAAAAGATGAAGCCCTAGTTTTCTTTAAAAAATCCGCGGCCCTTTCAAAAAAAGCATTTTCAAAAAACAGAAATTCTCCAGAAGCCCGTTTTTATGGAGCTTCAATTCTTTGGACTGGAAAATCTGAAAAAGAACTTGGAAATAATAAAGATGCAGTTTCTTGTTTTGAGTTTGTTCTTCAAAATGGAGCGTTATTTTCAAAAGATGAATATGAAGAAACTTCAGTTTTTTTTATGGAAAGCTGTATAAAAGGTGGTCTTTCTGAAAAAGCTGTTGAATATGGGGAAAAACTTGAAAAAAAGTCATTAGGAAACGAAGTAAAATACAGAATTCTCCTTCTTAAAGGAGATGCTCTTGTACAGGAAAAAAAATACAGCGAAGCATACAAAAATTATTGTACTGTTCTTGCAGAAGGTCCGGAAAGTCTTGCAGCCTGTGCTATGGAAAAAGCCTATTCTGTTTCCAGCGAATATCAGGCTCAGGTCAGGGAAGAACCGGGCAGTGTAATTTTAAAAGCTCAGAACAGACTTGTTTCATATCCTCAGCTTGTAAGTGAATTCTGGACACGACTTGCAGTTGATGCCTTCAATTCAAAAAACTACACAAAGTCCCATGATTATTTTAAAAATGCTGAAAGAGATTCAAGTCAGGAACTTTCTCAGATCCGGGCTCTTTATGTAACAGAAATTGATTTTATTACATCAAAAAAAGAACAGTCTGAAGCATCTTTGCAGGCTTATAATTCCTTAAAAGATTTTGAAAAAGAACTTTGCGTTAATTCGGAATCACTTTATTATCAGGCATTTCAATGCGGTCTTTCCCGTTATTCAGCTTTTTGCGGTAAATGGGATGAAAGCTTAAAGTATTCTTCAAAAGTTCTTGAAAAACCTCAAAGTGATTCAATCAGAAAAAATGCTTCATACTGGAATGCTCTTGCACTGCAGAAACAGGGAAAATATTCGGAAGCATTGAAAATAATCGAAAATGGAAAATATGAAGATGACAATTTTGTTCTTATAAAAGCAAATTGTCTGGCCAAAACAGGAAAAACTTCAGAAGCGGAACTGCTTTACAGAAAACTTTCAGAAAAACCTGAAAGTAACAGTAACGTTGTGCTGGATTATTATAGAACCCTGCTTATTGAAGGCCGTTATTCAACAATTATACAGCAGCCTTTTATGGTACAGGGAGCAGAGGCAGAATATCTGAAGGGACTGGCTTATTTTAACAAAGAAAACTGGGAACTGGCAAAAATCAGTTTTACAAAAGTTCTCTCAGAGTCAGAAAAAGTGAATAAATCTCTTGATGCAAAGTATGTTAATTACAGCCGGTTTTATCTTGGCTATTCAGAATATCAGCTGGGGGAATACAAGGAAGCTTATTCAAATCTTTATGCATATACTGCACTTGGTGCTTCAGATGCACTGTTGTGGGATGCCTGCGTTACTGCAGGTCGGTCAGCAGTTCAGGCTGGAAAGTTAAACGAGGCAGTCCTTATGGGATTAAAAGCCCTGGAATCTTCCAGAACTGAAGCCCAGAAACAGGATAGTATTCTTGTTCTTTCAGGTATCTATTCTGACTGCGGCCGTTTTGATGATGCCCTTAATGTGTTAAAGCCATACACATCCGGACGGAATGAATTTTCATATTTGTGCAGATATATCAGTGCAAAAACTTACATTTATAAAAATGATTATGTTCAGGCTGATAATATGTACCGCCAGCTTGCAGATGACAGGAATGCAAAAGCTCTAGCCGAAGAAGCAGCTTACCGTCGCGGTGAACTTTATTACACAATTGAAGACTGGAATAAAGCAATTGAATGTTTTGAAGAATATTTGAACCAGTATTTTGGCGGGCAGTTCAGTATTGCTGCTTCCTATTTTGCAGGGGACTGTTATATCAAAACCGGTAAGAATGAAAAAGCTTCTCTCTATTTTGAGCAGGTTGTATCAAATCCGGAAAAGTCTACATACAGATATGGTGCTCAGAAAAACCTGGTGGAACTTTACCGTCAGTTTGGTGATTACAAGGGTGCTCTTAATATGGCTGTAAAGATGATTGATGAAAATGCGGAACAGGCTGGAAAAGACGGTATGAGACAGACTGTTCAGGAACTTCGTTCTCTTGCCAGTGGAGCTGACAGGATTACTTACAAAAACCTTAATGATTATAAAAATGCAGGGGGTGCTTCTACAAAAGAAGGACGCATAACTGGAACAGAACTGGCCTTAACTTACAGTGAAGTTCAGTCTGACTGGGATGAAGCAGAAAAGATTTCTCTGGAAATAATAAAAAATCTTAAAAAAGAAGAAAACCCGGAAGAAAGTCTGCTGCTTGGAAAAAATTATACAGTTCTTGGAAAAATTCACCGTGGACAGGGAAAAAATCAGAAGAGTGCAGAAGAATATCTGGAGGCAACTGTAGGTTTCCGTAAGGCAGGTATGAATGAAGAAGCTGCAAGGTCGCTGTATAGTGCAGCAGAAGCTTTTGATGCTGCAGGAAAAAAAGGTGATGCTAAAGCAACTGCAGAAACTCTGAAACAGCTTTATCCTGACAGTATATATGTAAAAGAAGCTGAAAAATTAATCAGATAGGGAGAAAAGGACAGATATATGAAAAAGACAGTAGTATTTTTGACAGCAGTACTCTTTGCTGCAGAACTTTTTGCACAGACTTCTGATGCCCTGCAGCAGGAAGAGGCAATCGAACTTCCAGAAGTAACAACTGTTGTTTCAGGAGAATCGATTAAAGCCGGAAAAGAAGCTGTTCCTGATTATAAAGAAATTTTACCGGACACATCTTCTTCGGAGCTGGAACTTCCGGAAATGAATCAGGTTAATACCCAGAATGTTGCTCGGTCTTCTTTTAAGGTTTTATCGCCATGGAAAAAAACTGTTTTTGCTGAAGGTCGTATAGGTGGTGGATTCCCGTTTAACTTTCTCGGTGATTTTTCAATTTACAGATCTCTGGGAAATGCTCCTTTCAGCATTAATTTTTATCATGAATCTTTTGAAGGTTTTGGAAATAAAAATCCAGAAAACGGCTTTTTTGAACGGAATACAGAAGTTGATGCAGTAAAGGAATTTCTCTCCCAGAAAAACAAAAATAAATTTTCCGGCAGATACAAAATGACAGACAGAGGTCTTCAGTCAAAATCAGAAAGCTGTACAGATACTGTATATCACTCAATTGCCGGTAAATATGAAGGTGACTGGTTCTTTACAAACGGAATGTTTTTTAATGTAAAGGCTGGCGGTGATTTTTACAACCGTTATGGAACTACATATAAAGGTGCCCTGCCTCCTGCAGATTCCTGGGAAAAAAGCGCAAATATTTTAAGCTTAAATCCTGGTCTGGGTTTCGGCTGGAATAATAATGGATTCAGAATTGCCTTTAATACAGATTACGATACATCCCTTAATTTAAAAAAATCCGAAACTCTGGAAAAAGCCCATGGTTCTTCAAGTAAAGAAAGCAGCCACAGAGTTGAATTTAAAATTGATTCAAGCTGGGAAAATTCTTCTTTCAAAATCTGGGGAAATGCATCAGCCGTAACTGGAACTGCTACAGGAAGTAACCCTGTTATTGTGCCGTTTACTCTTGGAATCCATTATAAGTTTTCTGCCGATGGTAACAATGTACCGGCACTTTTTGCAGTTGAAGGTGGTTGTATTTCTGCTCAGAACACAATTGGAAAAATTGAAAGCATGTACTCTTATACATCTTGTCCTGCAATTCCTGTGGAATCTACAGACTGGTATGGAACTGTAAGACTTGTTGTTCCTGTAAAAGATCTGGTACGCCTTAATATTGACGGAAATTTTTATAAAACAGCTTTTGATAAGGGAATCTGGGCACCTGATTATGAAGGTGCTATAGCAAAGTCCGGTTTTTACATGGCTGAACAGAAAAACAGAACTGATTTAAATACAAAAATTGCAGGAACTGTAAATCTTGGTCAGGTTAAGGTTTATTCTGAATGGAAAGCCTTCTGGATTGATGTGCCTGTTCTGGAAAAAAAGCATACAATTACTGCCAGTGCCATGTATTTAAGTAAGGATGCATCATGGAATATTGAAGCTTATGTAAAACAGGCTGTTGAAAGTGATGATGATAAAGTTCCAGATTTAGGAATAAGTGGTGCTGTAAGAGTCAGCAATTCTATGCGCCTTGCTCTGGATGTAAAAGATGTAATAAAATTGTGCACAAACAAAACAAGAACATTCGCTCATTCAGTTTATAAAGAAAAAAGCGGTAACCTTTCGGCTCTTGTAAAGTTTCAGTTTTAGAAGAAAAAATTCGGGAGATTAATATGTGGGATTTATTAAAATCTGGTGGAATTCTTATTATTCCAATTCTGCTTTGTGGAATTGCAGCAACATTCATTATTATTGAACGCTGTATTTATTTTGCAAATGTAAAAAAGAATGATGAAATCTTAAAGAAAAGTATGGGAGAAGCTCTCAAAAGCAAAAATTATTCAACAGCAGAATCTTTGTGCAATGCTTCAGGCACTCCTTATGCTCAGGTAGTAAAAAAAGCTCTTGAAATGAGGCAGCTTGATGAAGTTCATCTTGAAAAAGTTGTAGATGCAGAAATTGATGCAGTTATTCCACAGTATGAACATTATCTTACTCTCTTAGGAACAATTGCAAATATTTCAACACTTCTGGGACTATTTGGTACTGTTACCGGCAACATTAAAGCTTTTGGTGTTTTAGGTGCCGGAGCTTCAATGGGAAATCCTGCAGTATTAGCCGGTGCTATTGCGGAAGCTCTTGTTACAACTGCTGCCGGACTTTTTGTTGCTATTCCTTCAATGATTTTTTCAAATTACTTTACCCGTCGTGTTAATAAAGAAATTGCAGCTCTGGAATCTTCTGTTACTGAAGTATTATTAATTCTTACAGGAAAACTTTAATGAAAATCAGAAGAAGACGTAACTTCAATACTGGAGCAGATCTTACTCCAATGATTGATGTTGTATTTCAGCTTATTCTTTTCTTTCTCGTTTCAACCACATTTGCAGTTTTGCCAGGAATCAGCGTAAACCTTCCTGTTAGTGAAACTTCTCAGTCTGAAGCTATTGCTTCCATTACTATTACTGCTGATTCTTCTGGAAAACTCTGGATGAACGATGAAGCTGTAACTTTTAAAACCCTGGATTCAAAACTTGCAGTTTTTGATACAGAAGGAAAAAAAAGAGAAGACTATCCTGTAACACTGGAAGCTGACGAAAAAGTAACTAATGGTACTATCGTTAAGCTTTTTGATGTGCTGAGAAAAAACGGTTTTGCCGCTGTAAATTTAAGGACTCTGGATTAAATGAAAGAGCTGAATCATCGCCGCAGTAACAGTTATGCTGCCGGCGGAACTTTGTTAGTCTGGTTACTCCTCTTTCTTGCGGCGGGACTTTCCGGCGGGTCCAGACCAAAAGTCTATAAAACCGTAAAAATTCTCATTGATGCACCAGCCACTCCAAAAATAGCAGAAAGAAAAGATGCTGCTCCTCCAGAAGCCGGCGAAAAAGCTGCTGTTCCTTCTTCTCAGACTCAAGCAGCCACTCAGTCTGCCTCAAAGCCTCAGGAAACTAAATCTCCATCTTCTTTACAGAGTAAGCCTCAGCCAAAGTCTGCTGAAAAGCCAGTATCAAAGCCAGGGGCTAAAGCTCCTTCGAAGCCTGCTAAAACAGCATCACCGGCACCTCAGAAACTTGCAAAAAGCGTAGATGATTCTATAGCAGAAATGAATGCAAAACCTAAAGCCAAAAAGGTTTTTGACTGGAGCCAGATGGACGAAGTGGAAGAGGAAAGTTCTGATTCTTCATCTGTTTCAAGTCAGACAGCACCGGTTAGAACTGTTGATGCCCTTTCTGGAAGTGCAGCAACTTCAGCCTCAGAAAAAAACAGTTCCGGAGTTTCTGCCTCTTCTTTAAATAAAGCGGGACAAAAAGCTTCTTCTGGAACAAATGCTGCTCTCGGGAAAATTACTGCATCAAATGCAGGAACATTTGTGGGAAACGGAATAACAGCAACTTCCAGCGCAAAACAGGCAAGTTCACCGGACGGAAGACCTGCTTTATACATGTCAGATGGAAGCGGAAGATATCTGATTGAACCAAAAGATTTAAGCATTCCTCTTTCTCCTGAAGCTCAGGCTCAGATTTTCAGTTCAATGGATTTAAATATTACATTTACAGTAAAGGCAAATGGACGGGTTGATATTAACAGTATTCGTATTACTCCAGAATCCCTTGTAAAACCTGTTGTTCAAAGTGAAATTTCTGCCGTTGTAAGAACCTGGCGCTTTAATGAAGTATCAGGCGGTGCTGACGTTAAAGGCGTTTTTGAATACAAAATTACAAGAAAGTAAAACTGGTCAGGGCAAACGCATTATAACTGATTTTGTATTGAAAAATGGCGCAAAGGAGTGAAACGGCTTGCGAAAACACTCGTTTTGTGCTGCCGCGAGAGCGGCAAACGTATATAGTTACAAGCACAAAACGCGTGTAGCATGCCAGCATGCGGTTTCGACAAGACGTTTTCACGACTGGAAGCCATTTTTAGCAGGGAATATATTATAATGCGTTTGCCCTATAAAACTGTCTTTTATCTGTTTCTTATATCTGCTATAATAGAAGAATGTTTCAGGGAATAACTGCAATTGCATTTGATATAGATGGTACTCTTTACGCTTCACACAGTCTTTACTGCAGAATCATTCCACATTTTTTAAAACATCTTCGTTTTTATTTAAAGTACAACAAAGTTAGAAAGCTTCTTCATCATACAGCTCCTCTTGCAGACTTTTATGAATATCAGGCAAGAAATCTTGCCCGGCTTACAGGCGATTCTTCTGAAGTTGCAGCACAAAAAATCAAGAGCATGGTTTATGATGGTATGAAACCTTATTTTGACAAAATAAAATGCTTTGATTATGTACCAGAAGCTTTTCAGAAATTTAAGGAAGCAGGACTTAAAGTTGCAATTCTCTCGGATTTTCCTCCTGAACAGAAGGGGGAAATCTGGGGTGTAAAACAGTATTGTGATGTAATTCTGGGATCAGAAGAAGCCGGTGCATTAAAACCTTCAAAGTATCCTTTTGGAATCCTGGCACAGAAACTGGGAGTAAATCCGGAACAGATTCTTTATGTTGGAAATTCCGTTAAATATGATGTGGAAGGTGCTAAAAATGCTGGAATGAAAACAGCATATATTCTTCCATGGTGGCGGAGAGTTCTGGGACTTTCACTTCCAGGTGCTGATATAAGCTTTTCAAGCTATCGTCAATTAGTTGATATTGTGTTAAAATAACAATAAATATATAAGTTTAAGTTCATTTTTTTTGGGTGGGTTAAAAATGGCTGTTCTTTCAATCATTATTTCAACAGTTATTGCTGTTACCGTAGTTTTTGTCCTTCGTTTTCTGGACAGAGATAATAATTCCATGGATAAAGTTAAACGCTATGCAGATAATCGTATTGCACAGCTTGATGAATATTTTAAGGAACAGATTTCTAAATTAAATGGTTTGTCTGCTGACCTTGATACACATCAGACTGCTGCTGTTGCTGCTGTAAAGCGTATTGAAAAACAGATTGAAGAATTTAAGACAATAAGTCAGGGATTTGAAAAACAGTTTGCGGCGGTTGATAATATTGCTGCCAAAATTGATGAATACGGCCGTCTTCTTGATGAACTCATGGAAATGACAGACAAAGTAGAAGAAAATCTTCAGGCTGTAAAAAACGAAAGTGTAATTGTTGATAAACTTAATTCAAGAATTGATGATCAGAAAAAGACTGTAGATCTTATTGAAAAGAAAATTCCTGCCATTACTCAGGATTTCAAAACCAGAAATAATGAAAGCCTCAAAATTATCGGTGCAGAACTGCTTAATCAGTACAAAACAAGAGCAGATCAGCTTGAAGCTTCTGTAAAAACTTCTTCAGCCCACTCTGATGAAGTTCTTGCAAAAGTAGAGCAGGGAATCCGTAAAGCTTATGATGAGGCAGCTGTAAAAGCTCAGAATCTGGAAGATACAGCATTCCAGCATTTAAGTGCAAAAGCAAAAGAACGTACTGATGAATACATTAAAACAGTAAATGAACGCACAGCTCAGCTTAATAAAAATCTGGATTTAAAACTTGCTGAATGTCAGAAACTGGCTGATCAGAAAAACGCAGCTTTCTCTTCAACTATGAACGAAAAGAGTACAGCTCTTGAAAATGAATTCCGTCAGAAGACAGAAGGTTTTTCAAAGGAGCTTAATGCAAGAATTTCTGCTCTTGAAGATTCTCTTCGCCAGCAGGTTACAGCTCTTGATTCTCAGATTAAAGAACAGGCAGCTTCTACAAGAAAAACTGCAGAAGAACTTAAAGCTGAAGTTAATGGAAACGGTAAAAATCTTGAAGCAATCCGTACTCAGCTTGAACAGCAGACTTCTGAAATTCAGAGCAGATATGGTGCTCTTTATGAAAAAGCAATTGCAGATGCAGACCAGCGAGAAACAAATGCTTTCAAACGTTTTGAAGAGATTGCAGATAAACATCTTAATACTTACAAATCAACAGTTGAAAACAAAATCAACTCAATCGAAAGTGATGTTAACAGCCGTGTAAATGCCCTCAATCAGGAACTTACACAGTCAATTGAAACAATTCAGAAGTCTATGAGTGACAGTCAGTCTGGAGCTGCGGCTACTGCAGAAAATATTAAGAAAGCCGCCGATGAAGCAAATCAGCAGCTTACAGCATTCCAGTCTGAAGCAGACAGAAAAATTGAAAGCATTAACTCTATGATTTCTCAGGCCATGTCTAAACTTTCATCTGCTTATGATGTAAAACAGACAGAACTTCTTTCTGCCGTAGACAAACAGCTGGAAGAATACAGAAAAAGTATGGAATACCGTTTCCACAAACTGGAAACTACTGCCAGTGATATTGATACTCTTGAAAATAACCTTCGTGCAGCCCTTGCAAGAACACAGCAGACTGTTATGACAGATTTTAATAACTTCAGTCAGCAGCAGCAGTCAAGTCAGGCTCAGTTCGAAGCAGCCGTAAAACGCAATAATGAAGAAATTACTGATCAGATTGCTACTCTTGAACGTAATCTTAACGAAATCCGTGCAACAGCCAGCGATAATGTAAGTGCAACACTTGCAGACTTTGAAGTTCGTTTTGGTGATGATCTGAAAAAGCGTGGTGAAGCAATTGATGATAATCTCAATAACTGGAAGAACTCTATGGATTCAAAACTGGCAGTTCTCAGTTCAGATTATGAAAATTCCCGCCGTGAACTGGAAAACCGCTACACAGAAAAAGTAAAGGAACAGCTTACTGAACTTACTCTTAAAAATCAGGAACAGTCAGACCGTTTCCTTTCTGGTGTAGAACGCACAGAAGCTGAACTTCGTCAGAAGCTGGCAGAAATTGAACAGTCTGTTGGTTCTTATGTTGAAAGCAGCAAAAACAGCCTTGAAAATGCAACTTCAGGACAGGATTCATTTGTAAAGACTGCTCTGGAAAATTACAATCAGCGTATTGCAGAACAGCTGGAAAAGTCTGAAAAAGACATGGAAGCCAGACTTGTACAGCTGGACGAAAATATCCGCAGTCAGGCTGAAAATAACCGTGCTGGAATCGATGCTATGCTTGGTGAATACAATGCATGGCGCAATCAGCTTAAGACTCAGTTTGATCAGACAAAGTCTGTATTTACAAATCAGCTTGATAGTGTACAGAAAGCTTCTGAAGCAAAAATCGGCGAACTTGAAGCATCTTTCAATGAAAGTTTTGAAAACTTCAAGACTTCAACTAAAACTGAACAGGATGAACTTGTTCAGAATATTGCCTCACTTAAACAGCAGATTGAAGACAGCGTAACTGGTTATAAAGAACGCTCAGACAAGATTATTGCAGAAATGAACGGAATGTACGAAGAAATGCTTAATGATACACAGCGTCGTGTTCGTGAACAGAATGCAGATGCGGATAAAGCACTCCGTGATATTCGTGCAAAAATCCAGGAAATCAACGATAGCAATGATGCCCGTGAAGCTGAAATGGTTGTAAAAATGCAGAATGATGCAGCTGACCTTCAGACCCGCCTGAGCGAAATTGACAGGGAAGTAAAAGCTTTTGCTTCTCAGATGGCCGTTTACCAGAAAGCAGACCAGCTTAAAAACCAGCTGGATGCAGAACTTGCTGAACTTAAATCAGAAATCAGTAAAGTAGAAACATATCAGACAACTGTTGATAACCTTAATGCAAGCTTCAAAAATATTCAGAATATTAATGAAGACATTAATGGAAAACTTCAGCGTTTTAATGCTGAACAGACTCGTATCAGCAATCTGGAAAAGGATTTCAATAAGCTTGTTGAATTAAGCGGTACAATGGACAGCAAAATCAATGAACTTCAGACTACAAGCGATGACCTTCAGTCAATGCAGCTTACAGTCAGAACTTTCCAGGAAACTTTAGGTGATATTTCATCCCGCTATGAAAGACTTGAAAAGAAAGAAACTCAGATTGATCAGATTGCAGGGGAAGTAGATAAGACTTTTGATGTTCTTAAGTCGCTGGAAATCCGCCTTAATGAAGCAACCCGTCATGCAAATAATCTTCCTGATCAGATTTCAGATGTTCAGAAAAACATTGATACAATCGTAAATCAGAGGGGTAAGCTTAATGAAGCTGTAGAACAGCTTTCTTCTTTACAGTCTATTCTTAATGAAACAGAACAGCGTATAGAAGAGCTTAAACTTAATCGTAATGGTATTGCCGGAGTAGAAAGCCGCCTCCACGGTCTTGAGGCAGAAATCGACAAAAAGATGGCTATTCTTATGGATCTTACAAGGGATCAGATTAAGAAAAACCCTGCACCTGTGAATGACAGAATTTCACCACAGGAAAGAGAAAATATTCTGGCTCTTAAACGACAGGGATGGACTGTTGAAGAAATTGCTTCAAGAATGAACAGAACAATAAATGAAGTTGAAATGATTATTGAACTTGGTTCTTTGAACTAGACAAAAAGGGCTGTCCAATAAGTTTGCATTGCGGTGGTTGAGCTTGTCGAAACCACCATATTTAGTGCAATGGTCATTTCGAAGGGTGGTTCCTGAGCCTGTCGAAGGACTCAATGACCGCTACAGTCATTACTTATTGGACAGCCCCTTTCTTTTAACTTGCAGGAAGCCCTTTTTTTTTATTTTTCCAGAAGGCAGGTTGCCCAGACTTCAACGGCCCGGCACTGACCTACATCGCCCAGTTTTTCTCCGGTTTTAGCTTTTACAAAAACCTGATTGCTGTTTAC
The DNA here is from genome assembly GCA_016297415.1 of Treponema sp. GTDB lineage: Bacteria > Spirochaetota > Spirochaetia > Treponematales > Treponemataceae > Treponema_D. Next base: position 9,544 of record JAEDGQ010000019.1, on the reverse strand, counting down.
ATTAAGAACGGAAGCAATGGAATCGATTACTTCCTGTCTGTGAGGAAGAAACTTTGGTTTTTCAAGAGCGATTACACAGTCAAGATTGCCAAGTTTCCATCCTGAAGAAGTAATTTTGTCCCATACTGTTTTAAGAAGCATTTTAGAATCAGCATCTTTCCACTGAGGATCAGAAGGAGGGAAGAATGAGCCGATATCTCCCATTCCTGCTGCACCAAGAATAGCATCTGTAATTGCGTGAAGAAGAACGTCTCCGTCAGAATGACCGTCTTCTCCCAGATCGCTTTCGATTTTAATTCCACCTAACATTAAATCTCTTCCGGAAACAAGAGGGTGTTTGTCATAACCTAAACCTGTGCGTATCATTTTTTCTCCTGTGTTGAATTTAAGATCTTCTTTGAAAGTGATTTTTTTATTTGTGCTGTCACCAGAAACGATTTTTACTTTTCCGTCTGGTACAAAAAGATCCCAGATTTCTGAATCATCAGTATATTCTTTTCCTGAATGAATGGCCTTTTTGTGAGCTTCCAGAAGTTCTTCAAAAAGAAAAACCTGTGGAGTCTGAACAGCGGTGAGTTTTGATCTGGTAAGATGACGGAGAATAAAACCGTCTTCATCCAGTTCATTCTGAGTATCAACAGGCTGGATTCCAGGAACTGAAGCACCGTACTGAACTGCTGCATTGTATGTGTCTTTTATTATCTGCTGAGTAACAAAAGGTCTGGCTCCATCGTGAATAAACACAGCCATATTTGAGTCAGGAAAATCTGTTTTTAATGCACAAAGAGCTTTATAGACACTTTCCTGTCTGCTTTTGCCACCAGGAATAAAATTAATCTTTGTGTTTTCAACAAGTTTTTTTACAGAAGGATCCTTGAAAAATGCTTCCTTAGCTCTGGAAAATTCAAGGTTTTGAAGTTCTTCGGATTCTTTCAAAGGGCAGGTTATGAGTATTGCTGAAAAATGAAATGTTTCCAAAAAAACTTTGGCGGCCGATGATAACACCGTACCGCCATTAAGTGGAAGATACTCCTTTTTAGTTCCACCCATGCGGGTAGAAGATCCGGCAGCTACAATAATAAGTGCCGGATCACATAATTTTTTAGTCTTCATCATCGTCATCGTCTGAGTTATCTGAATCATCAGAGTCGTCAGAATCATCATCGTCATCAGAGTCGTCAGAATCATCTGATGAAGAATTTAAATCATCACCGAATTCATCTTCGTCGTCATCATCATCAATCTGGATGGCCTTCTTTTCGTGGAGAGCACCAAGTGGTTCCAGTTTTGCATGAAGCATATCTTCAACTTCTTTTGTTGTAAGACCAAGTGCAATTGCAATTTCGTCTGTAAGAAGTTTGCGTGCTGTATCGTAAAGTTTGCGTTCCTGAATAGGAAGTTCTTTTACCTTTGAACGATGGTAAAGTGTGCGGACAATATTTGTAATGTCTTCAATACTGCCTTTTTTAAGAAGATTAAGATTGTCCTGATAGCGCTGTTTCCAGTCAGAAGTTACTGATTCTACAGGCTGACCAAGAAGGTCCAGAGATTTCTGTGCATCTTCTGCTGAAACAATTTTTCTGATTCCAAGTTTTTCTGCATTTTCACAAGGAACCATAACGATCATATCTGAAACTTCAAGATAAATTCTGTAATATGAAACTTTAGTTTCCCCAACCTGACGTTCAAAAATTTCTCTGATTTCGCCAACACCCTGGCTTGGATAAACGACTTTTTCGTCTACTGCAAATTGTGTACTCATAAAATCCATTATATCATAAAAATTCATTATTTTCAAATCTTTGCTGTTAGAATTATTTGTCAATAAATGTCAAAGTTTTCTTGCTATTTCCAGTGTTTTCCTATATATTAAACGCCACGGCACAGAGGGTGCCTATATTTTAACTGCGACATTTGAGCCTTGTTATACGGTGTGTTTTAAGGCTTTTTGTTGCCTTGGGATACATTATTCATGAAGGACTCAAAAATTTCCGCTGCAGAGGCAGCAGACTCTCTCCACATGTCTGTGGAATCACAAATCAACGAATTTTCAGAAACAGATGAAACTGAAGAAGACTCTGACGGAGAAATTTCTTTTGCTGATTTAGGACTGGATGAAACAGTACTTGCAGCAATAGAAAAGAAAGGTTTTAAAACACCATCTCCAATTCAGGTTCTTGCAATTCCCCGCCTTTTGAACGGAGATGCAAACCTTATTGCAAAAGCAAGAACAGGTACAGGTAAAACTGCAGCCTTTGGTCTTCCAATCGTACAGAATGTTCACGAAGAAAGTGACCATGTTCGTGCGCTGATTCTTGAACCAACACGAGAACTTGCCATTCAGACTTGTACAGAAATGCAGTCTTTTACATCAGGAAAATTTCCTCGTGTAACTGTATTGTATGGTGGAGCTTCTTATTCAAACCAGATTAAAGACTTAAAACGGGGATGTGAAATTGTTGTTGGAACACCAGGCCGTATTAAGGATCATCTGGAAAGAGGAACTCTTAAACTTGATAAAATCGATTATTTCATTCTTGATGAAGGGGATGAAATGCTTGATATGGGATTTGTTGATGATATTAAATCAATTTTCTCCCAGGCTAATTCAGACAGCCGCATTCTTCTTTTCTCTGCAACAATGCCAAAACCAATTCTTCAGATTGCAGAAGAATTCATGGGTGAATATGACATTTGCGAAGAAGAAGGTTTTGTAGAAGAACCACTCCTTATTGACCAGAAATACTGGGTAGTAAGCGAAAGAGATAAAATTGAAGCACTTGTTCGCCTTATTGATATTAGCCCTGACTTTTACGGTCTTGTATTTACAATGACAAAAAATGATGCCGATATGGTCAGCAAAATGCTTGATGAAAGAGGCTATGAAGCAGCAGCACTTCACGGAGATATTCCACAGGGCCAGCGTGAAAAAATTCTTGCCCGTTTCAGAAGCAGAAAAACTCGTATTCTTGTAGCAACTGATGTTGCTGCCCGTGGTATTGATATTACAGGTTTAAGCCATGTTGTAAATTACAGCCTTCCTTTTGATGCTGCTACTTATGTTCACCGTATCGGTCGTACAGGTCGTGCAGGAACTTCTGGTATTGCAGTTACATTTGTAAGACCTGAAGAACGCCGTAAGCTGGAATTCCTTCGTAACAGGGTTCGTGCAGCAGCTAAAGGCGAAATGAAAGAAGAGCAGGTACCTGCAGTTCAGAATGTTCTTGATGTAAAAAGAGAACGTATGCTGGACGAACTTAAAATCAAAATCGGCCTTAAAAAAGAAGAACGATATATTGCAGAAGCTCCAAAAACAAAAGCTTTTGAAAGTGATGAAGTTGTACCGCTTCCTGAATCTCAGCAAACTGAAGAAGTACAGACAGAAGATTCTTTTGTACCTGTATTAAAAGAAGCTAAAGAACTTTATAAGACAATGGCACAGGATCTTTGTCATGGGCAGGATCCACAGGCCGTTCTTGCCGCAATTCTTGAAGTTCATTACGGCAAGTCCCTGGATGAAAGTCATTATGGAAAAGTTCAGGTACAGAGAGGCGGAAGTTCATCAAATCCAAATCAGAAACGCATTTATGTACAGCTGGGAAGAAGAGACGGATTTAATGCAAAAGCAATTGCAGAATACTTCTCCGACCTGCTTCACATTCCTGGCCGTATGGTTGACCGTATTGACGTTGCCCAGAACTTTACTCTGCTCAGTCTTCCAACAAGCAATGCCTTAAGAGCTCTGGAACTGGCTAAGAGCCGTTCAAATCTCCCTCATATGCATCTGGATTCAAAAGAAACTGATTTTTTTGGACCAAGAGGCGGCAGAAGCAGAAAAGGCGGCCGTGACCGTGGTGAAAGAAATGACCGTTATGGAGTAGCCAGAGGAGATCGCAGTGGTTCAGGTCGTGGAAGAGAACGCCGTGGAAACGACGGATTTAAGAATGAACATGGAAGAACCAGAGTTCATACAAGTACAAACCGCACAGGTGCCAGTGCTTACAAAAAATCAAATAAAAGAGTAGAAGAATTCTAAAAAAAAGGGGCTGTTCCAAAAAGTTTAACTTGCGGTGGTTTCGATAAACTCAACCACCGTAATGCAAACTTATTGGTCATCCCCTTTTTTAGTTTTTATAATCGAACTGGAACACCCAGTTTGTTAAGATCATCTTTGATTCCGTTTACAGTATAACCCATACTGTGAACCATACTTGCAATTAAGGCAGCGTCTGCTTTTCCTTCTTTGAGAACGTCTGCCATATGCTGTGGTGTACCGCCACCGCCGGAAGCAATAACAGGAACACCAACGCTTTCTGCAATCATTTTTGTCAGGTTAATTTCGTATCCGTTTTTCATTCCATCTGCATCAATGGAATTAAGAACGATTTCTCCTGCACCAAGTTCAACGGCTTTAATGACCCATTCTCTTGCATCAAGACCTGTTTTAACTCGCCCACCGTTAATGTAAACGCTGTAACCGCTTGGAGCCTCAGGATCTTTTGCTGCATCCATTCCAAGAACAATGCACTGATTTCCAAAGATTCTTGCACCTTCTGTTATAAGCTCAGGATGTTTTACGGCCTGACTGTTGAGGCTGACTTTTTCAGCTCCCGCAAGAATTGTTGATCTGATGTCTTCGATTGTACCGATGCCACCTCCAACACAGAAAGGAATAAATACCTGTTCTGCAACACGGCTGATAAGGTCAAGAATTGGTCCACGACCACGGGCACTGGCCATAATGTCGTAGAATACAAGTTCATCAACGCCCTGATCATAGTATTTTTTTGCCATTTCAACTGGATCGCCAATATCAATGTTGTTCTGAAATTTTACGCCTTTTGTTGTGCGTCCGTCTTTTACATCAAGGCAGACAATAATTCTTTTTTTAAGCATTTTTATTTGTCCCCCATGAAGGCAAAGTTTTTGAGAATCTGAAGCCCCCATTTACCTGATTTTTCAGGATGGAACTGAAATGCAGTGAGAGAGCCCTGTTCAACGCATGCAGGAACCTGACAGCCGTAATCTGCAAAGGCTTTAATTACAGTTTTATCTGCCGGCTGAATAATGTAAGAATGAACAAAATAAAAATCAGAATGTTCTGGAACACCTGCAAGGAGTTTTGATGAGCCGTTGGAAAAAGTCAGGTCATTCCAGCCGATTTCTGGAACTTTCAATGCTGGATTTATTCCTTCATCTTTCCATACATTTGTAAAATGGCGGATGGTACCTTTTAAAAGACCGAGGCAGTCTACATCACCTTCTTCGGAATGTTCAAAGATAATCTGACTTCCCAGACAGATACCGATCATTGGTTTTGATGCAGCATACCAGTCTTTCAGGAAATTATCATATCCGGTGAGCTTAAGCTGTTTCATGGCATATTCGGCTTCACCTACGCCAGGAAAGATGATTTTATCACATTTTTCCAGATCCTTAGGATTTTTAGAAAGAACATATTCTGCTCCAATAGAGAGAAGGGCACGTTCTACACTTTTAATATTACCTGCGTTGTAATCTACAATTCCAATCATGGCGTAAATTCTAGCGGTGTTAAAAATCTTGGTCAACTATAACAGGCAAAAATCTTAATTGAATAAATTGTGCAAATTACCGATAATAAAAATATGAATGATTTTTTTGCCACATTAAAAGTAGTTGTTATGAACAAGAGTGTCTTAATTACTGCTGTCTGCTGTATTCTGGCAATTAATTTTGCCAACTATGTTGCAAAGTACAGAAAAAAGCCTCCCCGCAGAAAGATGCCAAAAGTTCATGATGCTTCTACTCCAGCTTCTGCAGAAACTTCCGAAACTGAAGCCGAAAATAGTGGAGAATACGAATACAATGACGATGTTGTGGAATAACAGTCAGAGCTTTAATAGCTTTATTTGAATAAACATCCAGGTGGTTTTCCCATAAACCACCTGCTTTTTTTATACGGTGGGCAGCAAAAAGCTGTTTTAATATTTCCTGAATATCTTTTGCATCCCACACTTTTTGACCGAAAAACTCAAGGTCTTCCCTGTTGAACCGGTCAGTCATGTAATTGATCAGTTCATCTTTTGTGAACATAAGCCGCCTTTTTTTTATAAATCTGAATACCTTTTCTGCATCCCGTGCTTCATAATCCAGGACTTTTCCTTCCTGTCTTGCATCACATATATCACATCCGGAACAGACAGGAGATTCTCCGCTTAGATAATTCAACATGAACTGTCTTCTGCAGTTTTTTGTGTGGGCAAGTCCGCCCATTACTTTTTCCCGACTTCCTTCAGGGGCCTGTCTGTATTTTACATCGTCCTGATGGCTCCAGATTAAAATGGATTTTACATTATCTCCCTTTCGACCAGCTCGCCCCGCTTCCTGAATAAAGTTTTCCAGGTGTTCAGGAGCATCCAGGTGAATTACTGTGTATATGTTTCCTTTATCCATTCCCATTCCGTAAGCGCAGGTAGCAGCAAGCATTCCCTCTGTACTGTCGAAAAACCATTTTTCAACTTTTAATTTTTCTTCTTTCGTCATTCCTGCATGGTAATATCTGGCTTTGTCCCGTCCAAAATATGCATTCAAAAGTCGTGCCATATCTTCCGTGCGCCTCCGGCTGGAACAAAAAACAATAAGAGGTTTTCGGGATTCAACGCAAGCCTTCAAAACAGCCTTTTTTTTGGCCCAGGCATAGCGGACTTCGTAATGAATATTGGGTCTGTCAGATTCACTTTGTAAAAGGTGAGCTCTCCCGTCAAAAAGCACTTCCCTGACACGATTCAGTACCGGGGGGCTTGCAGTTGCAGTAAATGCCGTAACAATCGGAACCTCAAGGTCTTTAATGATTTTTCCCAAAGTCAAATAAGCAGGTCTGAAGGAATCCCCCCATTCAGAAACACAGTGGGCTTCATCAATTGCAATATGACTGATTTTACAAAGTCTGAGCCTTTGAACAAGTTCTTCGTTCTGCAGAACTTCCGGGTTTGCAAGTATTACTCTGGCTTTTCCTTCCTTAAGCTGCCTGAAATTTTCTTCCCGTTCTTCATTTGTCTGTCCACCTTTAAACACTACACAGTGAAGGCTTCCTTCTTCCATTCGGCGCTGCTGGTCTGCCATTAAAGCAATTAAAGGATACAAAACCAGTGTAGGGCCTTTTAAAAGCAGGGCAGGAGTCAAAAAACAAAGGGATTTACCGGCACCAGTTGGAAGCAGAACAATCTGCCTGCCTTTGCAGAAAATGTCCTCCGTAGTTTCAAATCCTTCAGGTATTTCTTCTATTGTTTTTTCACAGTTGTTTTCCAGAACTGCCTTTTCGCTGTCCAGAATGTTACTTATAACAAGTCTTTGCCAGGGAAAAAGATAACTTATTCCAAAGGCTTTTCTTGCGGCCATTGTAGCTTCGTCTTCGTATAAAAGGCCTTCATCATCAGATTCAAAACTTTGGGCAGGATAATCTTCGCCTTCAATAAATATATTTTCACTCATATAAATATATATGGCACTGATATTTAATAATTACACAAAAGCAGAAATAAAAACAAAAAAAATCCGGCACCTCTGTTTCAAAACGAACCAAGGCCACCGGATTTTCCCTTAGGATAATTTGTTTTATTTATCAAGGAGAGTAATTTCTACCCGCCTGTTTTTAGCTTTTCCTTCTTCAGTTTTGTTTGAAGCAACAGGAATCTTAGAGCCGTGTCCCTGTGTAAAAATTCTGTTTTTATCTCTCACTCCAAGAATAATCAGAAAGTCTGCTACAGAAACAGCTCTTTCGGAACTAAGCTTCTGACAGCTTTCTTCTGTTCCTGCTCTGGCTGTATGACCGCTGATCAGAAGGTCGTTTTCCGGATAAGCTGCAAGAATATCAGCAATTTTCTTGATTTTCTCTTTTTCGCTTTCCTGAAGAATAGCACTGTCTGGTTTGAACTGAATATTTTCAAGACTGATAGTAAGTCCCTTGTCAGTTTTTGTAACGGAAATATCATCAAGTCCCAGATCAGAAATTTTTTCCATTACATTTTTTACGTTTTCTTCAGTTGCAGTTCGTTTGAACTCAGTATATTCAACTTTTGTTGTTCCTGAAAAAATAAACTGGTTTCCCAGCATTGTTTCCATTTCAATGCGGAATTTTTCAGTATAGTGGTCAATCTGACCTTTCTCATTGTCCCACCAGATAAGTCTGTCGGAGTTTCCCATAGTAATGCAAGGGTAGTCGCTTCCTGCAAAATCCTGTTCCGGAGTTTCATAATAAAGGGTATATCTGGCAGAAATTACCTGAAAAGTTCTTTTTTCCTTTGAACTGTCAGAAGAAATGCCTTCCTCATCCCTCAGATAAACATACTGAGCCATAAAAGGAACTTTAAAAGGTTCAGGAATCCCCATTTTCCTTAAATCTTCACTTTCGTAACCTTCTGCAATCCATTTGTCGCCGGGTTTAAGTTCTCTGTCAGGAAAAACCGGCATATCCCGGATGACAGGCATAAAATACTGTTCATTAATTTCAAAACGGCCTGATTTATCTCTCCAGAATTCACTTTCAAGATTTTCATTCCACTGGTTTTCGCCCAGCCCCTGAAGGTTCCGGGATTTTTCAGTAGTCATAAAAGAAGCAAGAATATGGCCTCTTCCGTTTTCGTCAACCTGGTCAATTCGTTCAGTTACGCGGCTTGTAATTTCAGCATGATGATGTTTAACCCTGTTGTAAAAAACATCTTCAGAAATTTCAGAAATAAGACTGAAATTATCACCTTCTTTGTACTTAAACTCCAGTTTTTTGCCGGACTGAGCAAAAATAGAGCTGCAAATTAAAAGCAGTGCAATTTTATAAAAAAATTTTTTCATTTTTCATTCCTTTTTCAGGAGCAGAGGGCCTTATCAACCGGCGTTACGCAGCTCGGTAACCCTCGGCCGGCCAGCCGGCTTGCTTCGCAACTGCTCCATGCCGGGCTAAGCTTCTTTTGGTATTGTATGCTATAATTAAAAAATGAACAGCACACTGACCTGGTTACAGACAAATCCTGTAATTACTTTTATTTTCGGTATTTTTTTATTAATTTTAATTGTTTTTAGCGCCTGGAAAGCCGGAGAATTAACAACAAGGCTTCGCCTGAATAAAATCATCAGGGAAGAGCGGGAAGACGCTGTAAAGCGTTCCAGAGCTGTTACAGGAGGTTTTGCAGGGGAACAGATGGCAGCATTTCTTCCGGAATTTCCCTGTAATCCAGCAGACTGCCGGTTTGTAGGTAAACCCATAGATTACATAGGCTTTAAGGGAGCTTCAGAAACAGACGAGATTTCCGAGATTCTGTTAATAGAAGTAAAAACCGGAGAAAGCCGTTTGAGCCGCCGTGAAAAGCAGGTTCGGGACTGTGTAGAAAAAGGCAGAGTTAAATACGTAGAATATAGAATTGAATAAAAAAAGGGGATGTCCAATAAGTTCAACTTGCGGTGGTTGAGCCTGTCGAAACCACCATATTTAGTGTAGCAGTCATTTCGACGAGCGGTTCCTGAGCCTGTCGAAGGGTGGTTCCTGAGCCCGTCGAAGGACTCAATGACC
>JAEDGQ010000099.1 GCA_016297415.1 Treponema sp. | reverse complement strand
CACTCCTTTGCGCCATTTTTCAATACAAAATCGGTTATAATGCGTTTGCCCTGCCTGAATTCTAGTAAATTAATTTCTTTTACTGACTGTCTTTAGCTTCTTCTTCAAGAGCTTTTTCAGCTTCTTTCTGTTCTTTTCTTGCTTCTTTTTTATCCTGAATATCAGCAAATCCCATAAAGACTGCAACAATACCGATAAGTGCAGCAAGAATTGGAGCACCGCCTCTTAAAGCAGCCAGAATATCATTTCCCCAGCCAAGAACCTGTGGAAGACAGGCACAAACTGTAAATCCGATAAGAAGCAGTCCTAAAATAATCGAAAGCATTATCTATCTCCTGTAAAGGACACTGCATTTCTGCAAGGCCTTTAATTCCCATGACAAAGAATTTCATCAGGTCTTTGTCTGCATAAATTGTTTAGCGAAAATAAAACTCTGTATTTTCAGTTTTTTATTCTTAAGTTCATTTTTACAAAAATTGCTTAACCTTTCAACATCAAAATGCTATTATGCACAATATGCTTCAGAAACAGAATTTGCGCAAAGCAGCGCACCTTACAATACCAATCTTTTTTGGTTATGTATCGATTGGTATTCCTTTTGGTCTTATGGTTGTAAATGCCGGCTATCCATGGTGGCTTGCACTTTTTATGGGTCTTACAATTTTTTCCGGAACCGGTCAGTATGTTGGAATCGGACTTATGGCTGCAGGGGCATCCCTTCCAACTTTCCTTATTACTCAGTTCTTTGTTGGAATCAGACACATTGTTTACGGACTTTCCCTTCTTAAAAAATACGACAAATCCCGGGTTGGTTTATGGAAGTACTTTTTAATTTTTGCACTTACAGACGAAACTTACGCCCTTATTACCACAAATGATGTTCCTGAAGGTGAAAATGACGGTGAATATTACAGTGTAATTGCAGCCTTAAACTGGAGTTACTGGCTTCTTGGAGGCCTGATTGGCGCCCTTATCGGAAGTGTTATCCCTGCAAACTTTTCCGGTGTAGACTTTGCCCTTAATTCACTTTTTGTTGTTTTAATGATTGAACAGGTAAAAAAGAGCCGGGAACTTTTCCCTTCTCTCTGCGGTATTTCAACCACAATCATTTCTATCATCCTCTGTAAAACAGGCATTCTTCCTGACAAACAGGTACTTATGGTTGCCCTCACTCTTGGTATTGCAGTACTGATTTTTGCAAAAAGTTATCTGCAGAAAAAAGAAAGCCTGAAAAAAACAGAAAATAAAAACAAGGAGGCAGAATAATGGAAGCTCAGAAAATGACTCTTTTAATGGCAGTTATTGCAACTGTTGCAGGTGCAATCCTTATGTTTCTTCTGCGTGCATTTCCATTCTTGCTGTTCAGCAGCAGAAAACCGCCTCAGATTCTCTCCTTTGTGGAAAAATACATTCCTGCAATGGTAATTGGAGTTTTAATCATCTATTGTCTGTCAGATCCAAAATATCTTACATTCACAAATTCTCCATGGGGAATCCCTGCAATTATTGGTATTGCAGTTACTACAGTACTCCACATAGCAAAAGGCAACAGCATGATCAGCATCTTTGGAGGAACAATAGTTTACATGATACTTGACAGGCTTTTTTTATAGAAAAAATTTAAATAAATTTTGAAAATTATTTAAAAAAATTCTCCAAAAACTTATAGACAAAGCAAACTATTATCCTTATGTTAACATAATGCAGTTATTCTGTTTTTCATATAAGCCACCTGAAGTGGTTTATTAAAAAGAGGTACTCACAGTGAACGGAAGTCAGGTTAAAATTGACCATATCGATAAGCATTTCGGTGATTTTCACGCACTTAACGATATTAATTTTACTATTAAGCCAGGTGAATTTTTTACCCTGCTTGGGCCATCGGGTTGCGGAAAGACAACACTTCTCCGTATTATTGCCGGGTTCGAAAATCCTGATGAAGGTGCACTTCTCTTTGACGATGTAAATGTTATAGGTCTTCCACCTAACCTTCGTCATTCAAATACTGTATTTCAGAACTATGCACTTTTCCCACACCTTACAGTTTATGAAAATGTTGCATTCTCTCTTCGTCTTAAAAAAGTTGATAAAAAAACAATCGATGAAAAAGTAAGGGAATATATCCACCTTGTTGAACTTGACCAGCACATGTTCAAAAAGCCAAACCAGCTTTCCGGCGGTCAGCGTCAGCGTGTTGCTATTGCCCGAGCCCTCATTAACGAACCAAAAGTTCTTCTCCTTGATGAACCACTTTCGGCTCTTGATGCAAAACTCCGTTCCAACCTTCTTGTTGAACTGGATCGTCTCCACGACAAAATCGGAATTACATTTATCTTCGTAACACATGATCAGAGTGAAGCTCTTGCTGTTTCTGACCGCATTGCAGTTATGAATAAAGGTAATGTACTTCAGATCGGAACTCCTTACGAAATCTACGAATCTCCTGCAACTCAGTTTGTTGCCGAATTCATCGGTGAAACAAACCTTTTTGAAGCTACAGTTGTAAACTGCGAAAGCTACAAAGTTGAAGGAAAATCTGACATTGAACACATGGTAACCCTTAATGTACCTGCACTTGGATTACAGGCACAGCTTACAGGGGATACTCAGGCTACAAAAGAAGAAGATAAAAACATTCTTGTTACAGACTATGAACATACTGATGAAGGCCAGAAAGTTGCATTTACAGTTCGTCCTGAAAAAATCAGTATTACTCTTGATGAACCGGATGTTAAAGGCCGTAAAGACATTAACGTTTTCAAAGGCATCGTTGAAGAACCTGTTTACACAGGTTTCCAGTCTAAGTTCTATGTAAAGCTTGAAAAAACAGGAACAATCATAAAAGTTTTCAAGCAGCATCAGAATTATATGGATGATGGTCCAGAGATTCAGTGGAAAGATACTGTTTACATCTCATTCTCTGCTGAAGACGGATATATCGTCGAAGACATCAACAAATAAAAGGATTTTTACTGCCTAATGAAGGACTCTAAGAAAAATAAAGAAAGCATCCAGTTAAAGGTTGCAAAGGCAGCTTTTGCCAGAAAATACAAGAAACCAAATCCAGGTCCAGTTTATTCCTGGCCAATGGGTGTATGGTTCTCTATCTTTTTTATCGTTCCAATTCTCATTATTGTTGCATATTCTTTCTGTAAGAAAGACAATTTTGGTGGTATTCAGTGGAGTTTTACACTGGATGCCTACAAGGCAATTTTTTCCAAAGTAACTACAATTAATCCTGTTACAGGAGAAACAGTAACAAAATTTGTTTACCTGCCTCTTCTCTGGCGTACACTCTGGACAACAGTTGTGGCAACTTTCCTCTCAATTGCTATTGCACTTCCTTGCGGATATGCTATGGCTCGTTCTAAAAGACAGACTCTGTTCCTTGTTCTGATTATTATTCCATTCCTTACAAATTCCCTTATCCGTATTTACGCCTGGAAAACAATTCTTGGAACAGAAGGTCCATTAAACCAGTTCTGCGGCTTCTTTGCAAAACTGTACTTCCTTATTACACAGAATCCTGACGGTGAATTCCATGCAATTCAGTTCATTGGTACAAACACTGCCATTATTCTTGTTAATATTTATATGTATCTGCCTTATGCAATTCTGCCTGTATTTACAGCAGTAGACCGTTTTGACTTTACTCTTCTGGAAGCTGCCCGTGACCTTGGTGCAACAAAACCTGTAGCAATGTTTAAGGTACTTCTACCTGGAATTAAAAGCGGTATTGTAAGTGCCCTTATTTTTACTTTTATTCCAATCTTCGGAAATTACACAGTTCCTCTTCTTGTAGGTTCTAAAGACACTCGTATGCTTGGACAGACAATTTACGAAGCTGCTACTACATCACGCAACCTTCCACTGGCCTCGTCTTTCAGTGTAATTCTTACTCTTGTAAGTATGATTGCTATTCTTTACATGCTTACATCTGAAAAGAAAGAAGCCAGCCTTAAAAAAATGAAATCAGAATAGAAAAGGAGACTTTTATGGATTTTTTAGCAACTGTAATAATGGCTTTATTTAAAAAGACTCCTCATGCAAAAAATGAAAACAATGTCCATGCTAAAAGAGACTGGAAAAAACGTCAGTCACCTTTCAGTTTTTCAAAAACTGTGTTGTGCCTTACACTTGCATTTCTTTTTCTGCCTTTGCTTGTAATTATTTTCTATTCATTCAATTCTTCCAAAGGTGCTGAATTTACAGGTGTTTCTTTAAGATGGTATGAAGAACTGTTCACTCAGTCTGGCGGGCTGTGGATGAGTCTTCTTTACAGTGCAATTGTAGCAGTTGTAAGTGCATTTATTTCTACAATCATTGGTTCTATGGCAGCCATCGGAAACAGCTGGTACAAATTTTTTGGCCGCAACTACATTCAGACTATCAGCTTCCTGCCAATGGTTCTTCCGGAAGTTATTATGGGTGTTTCCCTTCTTATCTTCCTTACAGGCTTTGGTATGAACATGGGGCTTACAAGTATTATTATTGCCCATACAACTTTCTGTCTTCCATTTGTATATCTTATGGTAAGCGCCCGTGTTGATGAATTTGACTATTCAATCATTGAAGCTTCCCATGACCTTGGTGCAAACGAAGCTCAGACACTTTATCTCGTTATTATTCCAGCAATTTTTCCTGGAATTATGAGCGGATTTATGATGAGTATTACCCTCTCAATCGAAGACTTTGTAATCACATCTCTTGTAAACGGAAATGTTATTACTCTCCCAATTTTTGTATTGAATCAGGTTCGTCGTGGTGTAAGCCCTGTAATCAACAGCTTCTCCTTTATTCTTATTCTGGCTATCTGTGGTCTTGCAATTATTGCCAGAAAAAGTCTTAAAGGTTTTGCAGCTTCACACTAATCTTCTTTTTTCAAACAGCACCCTGTGGGGTGTTTATATTATTTTTTTCCCGGATTACAAAGGCATTTTTCGGGTTTTGGAGATATGCGTTATGAAAATCGCCTCTAAAATTTGTGTTGCAGCATGTGGTCTTATTGCTGCTATGGGTCTTATTTCTTGTGAAAAGAAACAGACATTGAACGTTTACACCTGGACTTACTACACTCCAAAAGAAGTTGTAAAAGCTTTCGAACAGGAATTCGACTGCAAAGTTATCGTTACTGAATACGATTCAAACGAAACTATGTACAACAAGCTTAAAAACGGCGGAACCAAAAGCTTTGACATTGTAGTACCTTCTCAGGACTATGTTTCAATTATGATGGCTCAGGATATGTTCCAGCCAATTAATCAGGAACTTTTTACAAACAGAGATAAAATCAATCCAAAAGTTCTTGAAAAAGCCGGTTATGACCCGGAAATGAAATACGCCGTTCCTTACTACTTTGGTGCTGCAGGTATCAGCGTTAACAAATCAAAAGTTCAGGATTATGAAAAATCATGGAACATCTTTGCTGATCCACGCTTTGCAGGAAAAACAACAATGATGAACGACTACCGTGAAGTTATTGGTGATGCCCTTAAATATCTCGGTTACAGCGTAAACACAACAAACGAAGCAGAACTTGCAGCTGCCGTTGAACTTATTACTACAAAATGGAAGCCAAACATCTTCAATTTCGATGCAGAAGGTTTTGGTAAAGACTTTGCTGCAGGTAACCTCTGGCTCTGTCAGGGATACGCTGAAGTTACAAACGGTGAATGTTCTGAAGAAATGTGGGCTAATGATGTAGACTTCTTTATTCCGGCAGAAGGCGGTCCTTCATACCTGGACAGCATGTGTATTCTTAAGGATTCTAAAAATCCTGAACTTGCCGTTAAGTTTATGAACTACATCCACAATCCAGAAAACTATGCAAAATTCCTTGATTCATTCAAGTTCCCTTGTTATGTCAACCTGGAAGCAGACAAATACAGAACAACTGTTCCAATGTATGATGCAAGCTGCATGGATAACTGTGAACTTAAATATGACCTTGGGGACAAAATCAACGATTACTGGGCTGCCTGGGAAAAAATCCGTATTAACTAAGCTGAAAATTCTGTAAAAAAGGGGCTGTCCCAAAAGTAATGAATGTAGCGGTCATTGAGTCCTTCGACGGGCTCAGGAACCACCCTTCGACAGGCTCAGGAACC
>JAEDGQ010000018.1 GCA_016297415.1 Treponema sp. | reverse complement strand
GTTTTGCTGTCAATTTAGGTTTATTTTGAATGTTCGACATAACAAAAGCGTATCAAATTTAAACTTAGGTTTCTAGATTGGTAATTGAATTATTTATGGGGAAATTAAGATAAGAAAAAATTTGACGATACCATACGGGTTTTAGGGCGGAGCCCTAGGAGAAAGGGGTGTGGTGAAGACGCGACAAAGCGGAGCAAGTGGCAAAGCTTGCTTTGGCACTTGTGGAGCGACTCGTGACTGAACCCAGGGGGAAGGCTTTCCCCCTCATCATTATTGAAGTTTTGGGACTTGCTGAAACTTTCCCTCTGGCATTCTACAAATCTCAGGAAGCTGCAGATCCAGGTAAATAGGCTTTGGTTTATTGACTAATGTATACTAGAATTGTAGAATACAATGATTTTGAACAAAGGCGTTCATTAACTTCTGCAGGTGTTGTGAAGTTAGTGACGCCTTTTTTTTTGATTAATTTTGGGGGCTTATTTTGAACAGAGCTGTTCTTCTTCTTGCCAATGGATTAGTTTTTGAAGGCAAAAGTTTTGGAGCTTCAGGTTGTATTACAGGTGAAGCTGTTTTTACAACAGGTATGAACGGTTATATTGAAACTCTTACAGATCCAAGTTATTTCGGACAGATTGTTACTCAGACATTTCCTTTAATCGGTAATTATGGTGTTATTCCTGCAGATCTTGAAAGTTCAAAAATACATGTCCGGGGTTACATCGTACGCTCATGGTGTGAAGAACCTTCAAATTTCCGCTGTGAAAAAAAAATTAATGACTGGTTAAAAAATCAGAATATTACAGGTCTTTATGACATTGATACACGAGCTTTGACAAAAGTACTCCGTGAAGCCGGTGTAATGAACGGTATGATTATTGCCGGTGACAGTGAAGAAGCCAAGAAAAATTTTGCAGCTCTTGAAAACGAATCAGAAAAGGCAAAACTTCTTGAAGAAATAAAAGCTTATAGAATCGTGAATTCTGTTGAATCGGTTACCTGTGATGCTGTAAAGATTGAAAAAGACGCTCAGACAGTTTTTGCTGAAAGTGCTCTTTATAAGGCAGTTCCTGTTCGTGCTGACGGTACTAAGGAAAATGATCCTGTAGCAGCTATGAAAAACGGAAAGGGAAAGAAAGTTCTTTTATGGGATTTTGGAGCAAAGGCAAATATTCGTCGTGAACTTTTGAAGCGAGGGCTTGAAGTAACAACAATAAAGGCTGATACAACTGCTGAAGAAATCTTAAGAATCTCTCCAGACGGAATCATGCTTTCTAACGGTCCCGGAGACCCGGGTGATAATGTTGGAATCATTTCTGAAATCAGGAAACTCCTTGATAAAAACATTCCGATTTTTGGCATTTGTCTTGGTCATCAGCTTCTTGCCCTTGCAAAAGGTGCTTCTACTTTCAAACTTAAGTATGGTCACCGTGGTGCAAATCAGCCTGTAAAACATCTTTCTACAGGAAGGGTTTATATTTCTTCTCAGAATCATGGTTATGCTGTGGATAACAACTCAATTCCAAAAGGTGGAATTCTCAGCTTCGTAAATACAAGTGACGGTTCTTGTGAAGGGATTACATATACAGACACACCTGCTTTCAGTGTACAGTTCCATCCTGAGGCAAATTCAGGACCTCTTGATACAAGTTTCCTTTTTGATGAATTTGTGAACCTGATTAATGATCATTCTTACTTCAAAAACTTTAAGGCAACTACAGAACGGGTTGATGCCATTTCTTATTTTGCTTCAACAATTAAAAATACAAAAGAAAACAGATTCTAAAAGTTAAAAATACAGGAGCTGATAAAATGCCACTTAATAAAGATATACATAAAGTTATGGTAATTGGTTCTGGCCCTATCATCATTGGTCAGGCTGCTGAATTTGACTATGCAGGTTCCCAGGCCTGTAAGGCACTTAAAGAACAGGGACTTGAAGTTGTTCTTGTAAACTCAAATCCTGCTACCCTTATGACTGATCATAACATGGCTGATCAGATTTATATTGAACCTCTTAATGTAGAAACCATTCAGAGAATTATTGAAAAAGAAAAACCTGATTCAATCCTTTCTTCTCTTGGAGGCCAGACTGGTCTTAATCTCTGTATGGAACTTGCAAAATCTGGATTTCTTGCAAGCCACAATGTAAAACTTCTTGGTGCTAAACCTGAAACAATTGATAAAGCTGAAGACCGGCAGATGTTCAAGGATACAATGGAATCTATCGGAGAACCTTGTATTCCTTCAAAAGTTGTTACAACTTATGAAGACGCACTTGATTTTGCAAAGAACGGAATCGGACTTCCTGCAATCATTCGTCCGGCTTTCACCCTTGGTGGAACAGGTGGCGGGATTGCTAACACTTGGGAAGAATTTGATGAAATCGCTCATAACGGTTTGCACCGCTCTCCAATCCATCAGATTCTTGTTGAAAAGTGTATTTCCGGATGGAAAGAAGTAGAATTTGAAGTAATGAGAGACCATTCAGGCAACGTTCTGACAGTCTGTTCAATGGAAAACTTTGACCCTGTTGGTGTTCACACAGGTGACTCAATCGTAATTGCTCCTACAGTTACTTTAAGTGATAAAGAATATCAGATGCTCCGTTCTGCAGCATTAAACATCATTTCTTCTCTTGGAATGGAAGGCGGATGTAACTGTCAGTTTGCACTTAATCCAGATTCTTTTGAATATGCAGTAATCGAAGTAAACCCTCGTGTTTCCCGCTCTTCTGCCCTTGCCTCAAAAGCTACCGGATATCCCATTGCTAAAGTTGCTACATTAATTGCAATCGGCTACAACCTTGATGAAATTCCAAACTTTGTTACAAAGAAAACTGCAGCATGTTTTGAACCTGTTCTTGACTATGTTGTCGTAAAAATGCCTAAATTCCCGTTTGAAAAATTTGTTTATGCAGCCCGAAAACTGGGAACACAGATGAAAGCTACCGGTGAAGTAATGGCTATGGGTCAGACTTTTGAAGAAGCTATTCTTAAGGCAGTCCGCGGTGCTGAACTTGGAGTTAAAAATCTTAATCTTGCAGCTTTTGAAGAAGAATCAGACGACAGTATTCGTAAAAGAGTCGGTAAATGTACAGACCAGAGAATTTTTGCTATATATCAGGCACTTAAACGAAAAATCATGTCTGTTAAAGAAATTCACCACGTTACAAAGATTGACCAGTGGTTCCTTAACAAACTTAATAATATTGCTCTGGATGACGCATCAGGTAAAGACGATGTAAGATATGCACACGGTTCACTTCCAGCTCCGGTTTCCTTCAAAATGGTTGATACTTGTGCCGGTGAATTTAATGCAGAAACTCCATATTTCTATTCCTGTTATGACAAAGAAAATGAAGCCGAAAATTACCTTTCTGAACTTCACACACAGATGAATGAAGGAAAAATTTTAAAGTCAAAAGGTACAATAGTTGTTCTTGGTTCTGGTCCAATCAGAATCGGTCAGGGTATTGAATTTGACTATTCTTCAGTTCAGTGTGTATGGACTCTTAAAAAGCTGGGCTATGAAGTTGCCATTGTAAACAACAACCCTGAAACTGTTTCAACAGACTTTGATACTGCTGACAGACTTTATTTTGAACCTCTTACACCAACAGACGTAATGAATGTCATCAATGTTGAAAAACCCATTGGTGTAGTAGTTGCTTTTGGCGGCGGAACGGCCATTAAACTTGCAAAATTCCTTGATGAACAGGGAATCAGAATTCTTGGAACTTCAGCAGATGCAATTGACCTGGCTGAAGACCGTGAACGTTTTGATGAGCTCTGTGAAAAGCTTGGAATAAAGCGCCCTAAAGGACTTACAATTTTTACTGAAGAAGAAGCCCTCAATGCTACTAAAGAACTTGGTTACCCGGTTTTGATGCGTCCAAGTTACGTTCTTGGCGGTCAGAACATGATTATTGCCTTTAATGATAATGATATTAAAGAATACATGAAGATTATTCTGGCCCAGGGAATTACAAACCCGGTTCTTATTGACCAGTACATGATGGGTACTGAACTTGAAGTTGACGGTATCTGTGATGGGGAAGACGTTCTCATTCCAGGAATTATGGAACACATTGAACGAACAGGTATTCACTCTGGTGACTCAATTGCTGTATACCCTTCATGGAACCTTAACGATGTAATGCGCCATAAAATCATTCAGCAGAGTAAAGATCTGGCTATTGCTCTTGGAACAAAAGGTCTTGTAAATATTCAGTATCTTATTTTCAATAACGAACTTTATATTATTGAAGTAAATCCACGTTCTTCAAGAACTGTTCCTTACATCTCAAAAGTTACCGGCGTTCCAATGGTTGAACTTGCTGCCCGTGCTATGCTTGGTGAAAAAATCAGGGATATGGGATACGGTACAGGATTGTATAAGATTCCTCCATATTTTGCCGTAAAGGTTCCAGTATTCAGTTTTGAAAAACTGATGGACGTTGATACTCATCTTGGTCCAGAAATGAAATCAACCGGAGAAGTTCTTGGTATTGCATCAACTCGTGAAGAAGCTATTTTTAAAGGAATGGTTGCAGCCGGTTATACTATGAAACGTTCTGGTGGAGTTCTTTTCTCAGTCCGCAAAACTGACCGTTACGAAATTCCGGAACTTGCAAGAAAATTCTACGATATGGGATTTAAACTTTATGCAACAGAAGGAAATGCCGCAACTCTTCGGGACTTTGGAATGGAAGTTACAACTGTAAACAAGATTCACGAAAATCCTGATGACAATCTTCTTACCCTTCTTGATTCAGGTAAGATTGATTATGTAATTTCTACATCAGCAAAAGGACGTGATCCTCATGCAGATTCTGTAAAAATGAGACGCCATGCAGTAGAAAGAGATATTCCATGTCTTACAGCAATTGATACAGCAAATGCTCTTGCTAACTGTCTTATGTCTGATTATAACAATTCTAATTTTGAATTAGTCGACATTAATGATTTAAGAACAACAAGAGAAAAAATTCATTTCTATAAGATGGAATCAACAGGAAATGACTTCATTCTCATTAACGGTGATGAAAATGAGGTGAAGAATCCTGCAGGTCTTGCTATTAGACTCTGTAATCGTCATGAAGGTATTGGTGCAGATTCCCTTGTGCTTGTGAGCAAAAGTAAAAAAGCTGATGCATGCATGCGATTCTTCAACATGGACGGTTCAGAAGCTAAAATGGCAGGTAATGCAATCCGTGCCGTTGGTAAATACCTTTATGAAAATAATGTATTTGGAGTTGCAGATAAACATTCCAGATATTCTGATCCAACTGCAGTTCTGGAGATTGAAACAGAAGCCGGTGTTAAAAAGCTTACTCTTTACAAGATGAATGGAAAAATCAACTCTGTACAAGTTGAAATGGGTACTCCAAAGTTTAAGGCTAAGAATATTCCGACTACATTAAAGGAAAACAAAGAAGAAAAAGTTATTAATGCTTCAATTGAAGTTGAAGGAAAAGAATACAAAGTAACCTGTGTTAATGTAGGAAATCCCCATTGTGTTACTTTTGTTGATTTCGTTGACAAAATTGACATTGAACATCTCGGACCTTTATTTGAATGTCACAAATCATTCCCTGAACATACAAATACAGAATTTGTAAGAGTTGTGGGACCAAACGAAATTAAAATGCGTACCTGGGAGCGTGTAAACGGTGAAACACCTGCATGTGGAACTGGTGCCTGTGCAGCTGTAGTTGCTGCCTGCTTAGCCGGACACTGCAAATTGAATGAAACAGTAACTGTCAGGGTTCGCGGTGGTATTCTTCAGGTTAGATATGACGGAGAAACAGTTTACCTTACTGGTGAAACAAAGATGAATTTTGAAGGAACTGTAGAAATCTAAAAAAGTTGTGAGGGGGAAGTCTCCCCCTCGCTTCAGCCACGAGCCGCTCCACAAATGCCAAAGTAAACTTTGTCACTTGTTCCGCTTTGTCGTGTCTTCCGCTACCCCTTCTGCGGGCCTCAATCGGCGGCCCGCAACACCTGCCTCAATAATCAACTTTGGCCAGATATCTTTTTAACAAGAACTCACCGAAATTCACTAAAAAATGTGGGACTTTTCGCAGAATTTTACTAAAACATGAGGGAATTTAAAGTTCTTATCTTTCAGAACCAATTCCAAGGATCCATTTGCTTTTATGTTCCGTAACACCCGTAAATGAGGAATCATTCCATTCGTTCTGGTAATAGATTCCACCTCTTACTCTCGATCGATTTTTATTTCCTGCCAGAATTTCCAGTCCAAATCTCAATTTGTTAATTTTCTGTGTGTCGTCGTAACCAGTTAAACTGTCATAATCAGGTACGCTCCAGCTCATCTGCTGCATCTGTAATGTCTGTGATGAAAACTGCGAAACAACACGAAGATAATTAAACAATTCTGCGGAAATTTTTATATCATAATAAGGCGAAGATATTTTTGAGAACGAATTGTCTCCGCTATAATCAAAATTTTCATCTGTTTGATTAGAGTGATATCTCATATTTTGATTAAGAACCATTAGATATACAGGATTTGTATAAACTTCAAATTTAAAATTAATAATATCGTAAACTGGAAGCTGTGCATTAAAACCTATTCGCGGAGCAATAATATGTGCAGTGCGTTTTGAATCAACCATAAAATATTTACCCGCATCAGAACCATCCGGATCAAACATCATTTCGTTTTCATCTGTTGAATCAAACATCCCTGCATTCATTTTTTCATTTAAATACTGATAAGACATTCCAAAACTTACATTAAACTGTTGATTTGATCCAAACTTATAAATAACAGGAAGAAAATCTAATTCAAATTCTTTTTCTTTTGTTACTTCCACAGGATTTACAAAATGCCCGATTTCATCTTCTGTTGATGTTGTTGATTTATATATAAGCTTAATATTGCTGGCCAGAATATCATTCCAGTTATATTGAACCATTCCAAAAGTCATAGATGTATCTGCCTCTGGTTCTGACCCGATATCAAAATACAACTGGCCTTCATTTATGGAATCTGAATCATAAACTGTAATTCGTTCGCTTGAATTACTTACTGCCACACCAGGATATTTTTCTTTTTTTTCAGTTATTTTTCTCTTTGAATTCTGAACTTCTTCAGGAGTCGAAGCTGCTGTAACGAGATTTAATTTGCCTTTTTCAACTTTTATACTTTCGTAATTTTCTGAATAAATTGAATTTCCACCAGGTTCTTTAAAATATGCAACAGTAACATCATAAATACCTGGCTCCAGAGTTATTCCGCCCACATCAGCACGTCCTGGAAAATAATTCGAATGTCTTAAATCGGCATGTTCAGATTCATAATTAGCATTTTCTGTAAACTCAGAGCCTGAAGAAAGCACAGTTCCAAAAACCGACATTAAAACATTATCACTATCAGAAAGCACATCTCCAGCAACCTTAGTTCCGGCAGAAACACTACCCTTTGTCATTGAACGGGCTACAGATTTGTAATAAATAACTTTTGATCTGCTTTTATAAACATCAGCACAAATATTCCCAAAATTTTCAATTTGTTCCAGATTCTGCACATAAGATTTACCTGTCGCTTTGTTTATCGCCCTGACAGAAACATATTTTACTTCATTTTTTGGAATTACCAGTTCTGGAAGAGACAATGCCAGTTCTTTTGAATAAACTTTTACATCTTCTGTTTTGTATGGAGAAACACCTGAAAATACAACAAAATTAAGTCGTGCATCAGAATAATTTACATTTATTTCTTCATCAACAGATGACGGTATTTTAAAATCATAAATGTCAGAAGAAGTTCTGAATACATCCTTCAACATTCGTGCTGCATACTGTACCTGATTTGAATCACGAATGCTTCTATAATAAAGCATGAAAAGATACTCACCTAACGCAGAGTCATGAAAAGAAATATTTACTGAAGAAGTATCTCCCATCTTTGCGGCTTGCCTTGCAGTCAAAAGTTCGCCGGCATGGCGTTGAGCAACAGCACCAGCCTTTCGTTTGTAAGCATTGATTTCGTGAAAACCTTCTTCCCATTTGCCCGCCTTGTAATAAGCCAGAGCCTTAAAAAGATTCAGATAGATGTCTTCGTAATCTTCACCAGGATATTCAATTACGCTGTCATTTGTAAAAATAGCGGCAGTGTTCTGGGAAATTGATTTTGTGTAATACTCGCTGATAAAATTTTCAGCTTCAGAAAGTTTTTCTATGGCAGCAGAATAATTACCTTCGTAGTAATTGAGCATACCAGAATCAAGATAATAGAGGACATTGTCTTTGGATGAATACATTTTGTCCGCTTTTCTTTCCAGTTCAGCAGAGGATTTTACAATTTCTGCTGAAAATGTTAGTGAAGCCACAAGAAATAGTGTTACTGATAAGATTTGTTTTTTCATTTATTCAGTCTCTCCATAGAAATACTCTTCAAATACTTTCAAATAATCTGTCTTAATCTTTTCTGC
Organism: Treponema sp.; assembly: GCA_016297415.1. Lineage (GTDB taxonomy): Bacteria > Spirochaetota > Spirochaetia > Treponematales > Treponemataceae > Treponema_D. The sequence continues at coordinate 19,118 of JAEDGQ010000018.1, read as the reverse complement.
AATCAAGGAATAGGCTTTTTGTTTTGCAAGTTCTTCGTTTTTACCGCCTGCTCTACCAGAAAAACTCCATGGTACAAGTTTTGAATCACTTTTGCTTTTCAAATCTGCAGAAATTGTAAACTCGCAGTAATAAATAAGTGGATTTTGAACAGTTCTATAAGATGGATTAATTTCAAAGTTCAAGGAATATTTTGGATTTTTTGAATTAACTACTATTCCAAACGATTTAAGTAATTCCTCACAAGCTGTCTCAGCTATGGCATTTTTATCATTTGTAACCGATACCTCTACAGGAACTTGAACAGCTGTCTTATCAAGGGAAAGCCTAAGTGAATCCGATGAAACATTAAGCTTTTTTGCATTTTCGCATTTTTCCGGATGAATGATGAAGAACCGTGGAAAATAACTTTCGTTTAACTGAGCAAGCTTTAGTGCACGGTATTGATATGCAATTTTTCTCATTGATGGTTCAAGTTTTTCTGAAGAAGCCACTAACAACTTTATTGCACTGCTGTTTTTCTTTACAAGTTCAAAATACAAATCTGCAGTCTTTTCCTTGTTCATCAGTGCAAGTGCATACCATGTATCATGCTTTTCATCAAAAAAAGCTTCTGCCAGTTCAATTCCAATCAGGTCTTCCTGATCAATTTCAGAAAGAATCACGCGATTCAGAGAAGAATCAACCGTTGCTCCAGTAAAGCTGTCTCCTTCCTGCCGACTCGCCATGTGGGTCTCAGCTTTTGAGACAGACTTCACATCCCTGGAAAAATTACCTGCAATTTTTTCTACAGCTTTCAACTCTGCCATGTTCCGATTCTTATCAACTCCAACAGCAGCAAAATATTCTTTTGAAGAATACTGACTGTAAGGCGAATCAAGCCATTTGGGAGCCGATATTTTTTCTTTTGAGAAACACAAACTGGCAACGCAGCAAACAATTATTAATAGAAGACTTCGTTTCATAGATTACAACTTCAATTTCTTTTTATCCAAAACTTTTACAATGTCAGAATTTTCTGAAGACCATTCAACCACAGTAGATTCAACACCAAAGAGTTCAACATCAACGTAATAAGTTTTTTGAATTGTCTTTCCATTCTGGTCAATGACAGTTTTTACGGTACCCTGAAGCATAAAATCTGCCCCAGTTTCATTGCCTACCTGTGCCTCAGAACCAACTTTTACATGATCAGCCTGTGCCAACTGTTCAGACCGCAAAGATTCAACTTCACTGTCACTGGCAACAAATTTCAATTCCCCTGAATTAATAATTGCATTTCTAAATTTATTGGCAATAATTGTTGTATCAATGAATTCATCACTCAGATTCAAAATTGTTCCCAACTTTACATAAGGCAAGCGGCCATTTTTCTTTGCAAATCGTTTGATTGCAGGAGAATCAATACAGTCGTCAATGATTGTTTCACAAACGATACGGATGTCCCTGTCGTTCCAGTTTCCGCTCAAGTCCTTCTGTTTATCTGCACTGATGCGAGAAACAGGTTTTGAACTTGCACAGGAAAGATTAAAAATCGGAAATAGCAAAAACAAGCATAAAAATTTCTTTTTAGTTTCCAACATTATTTATCCTCTTGATATAAAATAAGAAAATCTATAACTTTTTATATATTCTTTATAGATATAAAATCACTAAAATTAAAAACTTCAAAATATTCTTTAGACATTGTTTTAACATTTAATTTTTCAAAATATTGTTTTGTCCCATTTGGAATAGTATCTGTGTATATAAAAATTGTTTCAGGAATTTTGTAATTTTTATTCACCCTTTTTAAATAAGAATGATAATTAAATCTCTCAATCAAAATCCAACGTAAGTCCATCTCGGAGGATTCTAATCCTAATCCCGCAATTACTAAATCGTTAGTCATCAAAATTTTTATCCACGAATAGTAATCCCTCCATTCTGAAGAACAATTATACTTTTTCATATAGTTAATAGATGTAGACAGTCTCTTAATTTGATTTGCATAATCCTTATTTGTTATTTTTATAGAATTACGATAACTACTTGAACTGGCAGCACCGTGAATATGCCATATAGCAAATTCTTTGCTTACATTCAAATTTTTGTTATTTCGATTAAAGGCTTTATGGCGAAAATAACCGTTGGAAAGATAAGATGCATCCCTTTTTCTATTGAATTCTATCCAACTAAAGTTGTTTTTAATTTTTATATCGTCATTCGATTTTTGTAATGCTAAATCATAATTTGTTGTAAGTATTGGTAGATTATTTGTATATGCAAACTCAAGGAGATTGTTATGCTTGTCATTAATAAATTTATTCTCAATCTCAATTATGTTTTCTGCAATTTTGTTTTTTAATCTTCCAATCGAATAATTTCCAATATGCAAAGCCAATTCTGCGATTTCAGGATAAGTTAAACCATCCATAAATTGACAAAAGTTATCGCCTTGCTTTTTTAACAACATGGAAATAATTTTTTTGATTTTATAATTATCATTAGCTGATAAAAAGGCATTTTCAAACAAAATAGAATTATCTGAGTCTAATTTTTTAATAACATTTTCAAGCAATAATGATAAGTCATCATCATAGCTTGAAAAATATCCACTTGGCAATAAATTCTTCAATAGATTTGTCCAAGAAAAAGAAAAATCTTTATGATAATTTATTCCATTTCCAATAAGAAAAGCAGGTTTTTCCATCTCTATGAAGCTTTCCTCATTTATTTTTATTTTATACATTTAGCTACCTTTATTTACTCAGTAATAGTACGAACAACACGTATGCCTGAATAGCCAATATCCCAACCGGCATACGTTGGTTTAGAATAAGGAGCACGGGAACCGCGATAGGCAACTTCACAGTAATCACTATAGCTGCGTGCACTTCCACCACGCAATGCACGACCATAATCTTGTGTTCCCCCCTGTTCATTTTTCCAATCCCAACACCATTCAGCTACATTTCCACTCATATCGTATAGTCCAAAATTATTTTTTCCTTTTAATTTTATTACATGAGTACCTAGATATTTCGAATAAGTCCAGCCAACCTCATTTATACTGTTGCTTCCTGAGTAAGTATAGTTTTCTTCGCCACGAGCAAGCCATTCCCATTCAGATTCTGTTGGCAGACGGTAACCATTAGCTTCAAAATTACATTTTACAGAATCCCATATAGTATTATTTAATGTTGGCACGGTCCCCCATTTTGAAGGATCCGTTTCATCTTTTCCACCAACTATAATTGAATAACAAGGTATACGATTTTCTGCCATTGATCGTTTGTTGCAATAAACGATTGCCTCATACCAGCTCACACTATTAACAGGATTATTTAATACAGCATTTCCTGTTAATTCGGTGTCATCTTTATCATAAGCATGATCGATACTTGGATCGCTTCCCATTACTTCCTTGTATTCACCTCGCGTTACTTCGTGCTCACATACCAATAAATCTGGAATTGAAAATTTCTTACCACTTACAAATAGTTTTGATTCTGGGGTCCAACTTTCTGTTCCTTTAATTTCGACACTATCAATCACTACAAATCCTTCAGGAACAATGAGGGTATCAATAATCACATTAAATGTTGCATTTTTTGTAATTCCATTTTCAGTATATTTTACTGTTACAGGATAACTGTCACTTGCATTGGATGAATTAAATATTACCGTAGCATTTCCAGTACAATCCTTTTCTTCACCACTATTATAAAGTGCCAAAATTTTCATGCCTTCTGACTTAAACTTTTGGCCTGTGTAATATTTTAATTTTGTTGGTTTAGAATCAATCCTGATACTTTCCAAAACCAGTTGTCTCATAGTAATTGAGAAAGAAGTTGTTAATCGGCTTCCATTGTTTAAAAGTTCGACTTTTACTGTTTTAGTTCCAGTTGTAGTGTTATCAAAACCTGAGTATGTAACAGAATTTGTAACATCAATAATTTCTCCATCTGTTGCAGTTGCATTCACTCTGATTCCAGTTGGATCAAATTTCTGCTCAGTGTAATAAACAGTTTTTTTTGGCATAGAAGCAATTTGAATTCGAGTAGCAGTAAAATCATTTACAGTAATATATATGGTTTCTGTCTTAACGATATCATCTTCTGTATAAGAAATTTCAACACTTTTTGTACCTGTTGAAGTCATATTAACAGATCCAACAGTTATCAAGTCTGAAACATCAACTTCCTGTCCACCCTGATAAACTGCTTTTACAACAAGTCCAGTTGTATCTATATTTTGATTCAAGTAATAATCCTTTCGCATTCCAGATGCATCAACTTTTATAGATGCAAGATTTCCTATCAACTGATTCTTATTGTTTACCTTGTAATAATCAAAATCACCGTATGAAAGTGCAGCTTTAACCGTTTCTGAAATACTTCCTAAATTATATGCATCTTTAAACAAATCATTTGGCTCGTATGCCTTTATTTCATCCCTTGAAACACTACCAGACAAGTCTGCCAATTTTGCATAACTTCTATAATTAAATGAGTATTTCATTTCTGAAGTTACGGTTGCCCCAGTAAATGCCAATACATAGTCATTTTCGCTGTACGGCATCCATACAGTATCAGATTGCCCACTCTGAACAGAGAACCATTTTGACCTTCCATCAGGATAAACAACGAACCCATTTAACTTTGCACTGTCATTTCCATCTACAACCTTTGCATTAACTACAAGAGGTACTCGGCCTCTATAAAAACGCAAAGTAACTGAATCATCCCAGGAATCATCTCCATAACCGTCTTCAATCTTTATCTTTAAAACAACATCCTTATATTCAGATTCCAGTTTTCCGTAAGAAACTTTTCCCTTGAATTCTTTATAGTCTCCAGCCAAAAGTGTTCTGATGTTACCTTCTTTTTCAATTCCTTCAAGCTTAAAATTGGCATCATCACAGGTAATCGAATAAAAAGACATATTACAGATTTGAGTGCTGATGTTTTCTATTTTAAGCGTAATATCGTATTCTGCATAATTGTTTCCATACATATAATCTTCAAGTTTGCTGTTAATTGTATATGTCGTCTTTAATGCATACTTGTTTTTTTCAACAATTGGAATGGTTCCTACATTTTCCCCATCATATTGAGGTGTAACATCCACCGTAGCAACAGTTGTAGAATCAATGACAACTTCAACAGACTGCGTATCATCTGGAACGGCTTCTGTAAAAGACAGTTTTCCCTCATCTCCTGAAGTTGTAACCGAAACTGACTGAACATCACTTGCATTATCTTTGTTTTTTCTTCGCCCCGTAATATTCTGACTACCTATACCTGCAGCCCGAGCAACCCTGCTAGAAAAACCTGAAAGTCCCAGTGTAAAACTTCTTGAAGCACCGCCTTTTCTGAAATAGGCAATATTTCCACTTTTTATGGTTTCAGGTGATTCCAACTGAAAATTGCTAACACCGTACTGAACTTTTGTTTTTGAATTACCTGCCAGTTTATAGACAGCATTATTATCAATGTAATATTCATCGCCGGTATCCATGCGAATCCAGGTTCCCCAGTAGTCTTTTGAAATAGTTGCCTTAGGGTCTCCAGGAATTGATGGATTATCATTTTTTTCATCAAATTCTTCTGGTTTACAACCAGAGAACATGCTAACTACCAGCATCAAGACAATCCATAATTTTAATTTACTCTTCAAAATCTGCTCCTTACTTAACATTCCTCAAAATCGGTTTGAAAAAATAGTCTTATGTAAAACTGCTTTTTTAAATCGACTTTTTTCAAAAAAAGAGCTGTCTAAAAAGTTTTTAATATCAACGCAAACTCACCAGCGCATATTTAGCTTTTTAGACTGCCCTCTGCTAGATTATCAGTTTTTACTCTCCAATCTGACCTTCAGCCGCATCATTTACAGATGAGTCATTTGAAGAAATCATCATTGACTGAAGTTTCAATGAAAGTGAAGACTTGAGAGCTTTTCCTTCATCAGTATTGTCTTCAACACTTTCCATTGCTTTTTTAATCTGAATATCATAAAGTTCCTGTTTCATACCCCAAACTGCATAATATTCATAATATTTTTTTGAGTTCTCTTTGATGTAATTTGCCATTATTTCAGCTTTTCTATCAGCAATGTCTTCTTTACTTCCACCAGCTTTTTTTGCTTCTCTTGTTGCAGATGCTTCTGCTGCTGCAATTTCGTCATCTGTTGGTGCAAGATTTACTTTTACCCAATATTCTGTAATGCTTTCCAGACCATTAAGTTCAACTGCAGAAACGGCCTCTTTATACATATTCAATTTCTGTTCAAGAACTGTTGCTGACTGCTGGTCACCGACATATTTTGTGGAACCTGTCTGTGATGCTGAAACTGCCTTTCCAACGATACGCTGCATTTCATCGCCAACTACTGTCTCGATACGAGTTGTATTTGTCCATTCCCTTACAAAATCAAGATTGTCACCACGGGCAAGAGTTACAAAAGGCTTTTTACCTTCAATTCCAGGAATCTGCTTTTTAAGTGCTTCAACAGTATAATTACCTTCAGCTACAGAAATTACCCACTGTGGTACAGGAGTACCAAATGTTGCCCCCTGGTAATCAATAATTGTTTTATTTGTTTTTGCCATTACAGCAGCATCACCCTTAAAATCAGATTTAGTAACTGTTGATGTTGAGCCACATCCTGTAATAATAGCTGCAATCGATATAACTGCAGCAGCCATTAAACTTGTCTTTTTCATAATGTCCTCTCTTTTAACGAAGAAATTGATGGATTTCATATAAAACCCGTCATCTTTAATGATATTTTGAACCTCTTTTTGAAGTCTGTTATCTATTCAAGACCTCAATTGAGGTAATTAGGCAAATTTATCACCCATTTTGCGTCTTGTCAAACTTGCGTAACGCTGATTGAAGTATCATACAATTATGGGAAATTCATTTAATGCAATCTTCAATTTGTGGCCATATTGTTTCAAAGTTTTTATCATTTACGGCTTTTAATGCATAGGATTTTTCTGTTTCAAATAAATCACATAATACTTCCAGAGCTAATTCATCATTTTTGAGGAAATGAAGCATCTTTGCACGTTCATATTGGGCTGGAAGATTTTCAGAGTTAAGCTGAATGGAAACTTCAAATGACTTTAAAGCTGAATTCAAATACTTTTCGGAGTTTTCAAAATCATTTACAACAAGACAATCATTGCTTATAAAAAAAGTGGCAAGTCCGTTATGATATAAAATTTGGGAAGCTGGCAATCTGGCATCTTCACTAGAATTAATATCAGCATCTATATAGACAATTGCCTTAGAAAAAGCCTTGAGAGATTTTTCTATATTCACTACATTGCTGTATTTCCCAGCTCTATAAAGAAAAATTTGTCCGAGCAGGTACCATGAAATATAGTCCGTTGGATTTTTCTTTACAGCAGATTTTGCATCATCTGGCTAATCGCATTTCCATAAGACAGATTAGACCCACGATAATAAATATCAAACGGTGGCATATATGACTCCTGAAGATTCTGCTAATAATGCTTTGTAATTCTCTTTTAGTTCGTCCAAATTTGCATTTTCTTTGATTGAATTATTCCTTACTTTTTGATAATAATGCGTAATTGGAAAATCTGTTCCAAACAACATTCTTTCCATAAAACCCGCTGCACAAATTTCTTCGTAAGAATCTTTGGGACAAAATGCTGTATCACCATAAATTTGAGTATAACGCTCAAAAAGCATAATTATTGGTTTTGAATCTTTACAATGAGCTAAATGTACTTCAACAGTGGGAAAATCTGCAAACCATTTTTCAAACTGCAATGGCTCATCATATGCAGAAACACCTGTATGAATAAAAATGGGAATACTATTTTTATTTGCAAAAATGAAAATCTCCGTTAATAATTCAGAATATTCTTTGCTCCAAATATGAAGTCCTGGATGAATTGCAATTCCGAAATACTTAAACTTACCAAATATCTTTTCAAGTGAAATATGTTGCAAAACTAACGGATCTGCCCAATATAAAAATTTAACATCTAATTTTAGAGACTCTGCAAAGCATTGTGCCTCACCGAGTTCATGTACTACTGATTCATAGAATTGAATTGCAATTTTTTCCGAGTCAAATCGAGGAGTCAAATATGCACAAACACAATGTTCAACAGCATTCAATTTCAGAGAATTAAAGACATCATGATAATCATAGTATGTCTCGTTAAATTGACCGATATGGATGTGGTAATCGCAAATTTTCATATTCTGCAATTCTTCAACCACATATCAATGATTTAAAGCTTTAAATTGTGCTTCACGCCAATTCAAAACGATTTCCTTGTTTTTTTGAGCAACTGCGCAGAAGTGACGGTTGATTTCCAGTGGATTTCCTGTTGGGCTTTCGTTTGCATTGCGAACCATGCACGGAGCACAGAAAGCGGCCTTGTCACACTTGCAGCATTCACCGTTACCCAAGTCCTTCATTTTTAAACCGCGAAGCCATTTGATTTTTTCAGAATTGTCCCAGATGTTCTGCAAAGTATCTTCGTTGAGATTTCCCAAAACCATTTCCTGCCATCCAGCACAAGGATAGACATTTCCGTTTGCAACCATACAACAGCTGGAAATTCCAACTCCACAAAGTCTGCGTTCAGGATTGAATTGTGCTTTATTGCAATTTTCCACAAAATCTGGAGCCATAATTGCTTTCTGATAATCTTCATCACCAAAAGAAATCTGTTTGATTACTTCGCCAGCTTCTTCAACTGACAATCGGTGAGCGAGGTTTGAAGTTTCGTGATTGAATTCAGCCATCATAATGTAATCTGTTTGCGCACGGATTTTGTGTTCGTGACACCATTTCATTACATCGCCAAAATCGTTTTTGTTTCCTTTCATAGTCGGGCAGGAAACATGAACTGGTAAATCGTTTTCAATCAATTTCAAAATTGCATCGCGAGTTTTTTCAAAGCTTCCTTTGATTGTCGTAATTGCATCGTGATGTTCTGGAATCATGGAATAAAGAGAAGTTTGAACAGAAGAAACATTTCCTTCTTTCATAATTTCAATAATTTCATCATCGAGTCGGGTGAGATTTGAAAGAATGTTTACATAAAAATCGTATTTTTTTGCTGCTCTCAAGAACTCTTTGAATTTTGGGTGAAGCATACATTCGCCACCGCTCAAAGTAACAGACAAAACGCCCATTTTACTAAGCTGTTCCAGAACGCTGTAATACATTTCTTCTGTAATATCGTAAAGCTTGAGGTCATGTGGAATGTAGCAATGAACACAACGCTCGTTACAACGACTTGTCAATTCAATCTGAAATGAAGTCAAGTGAGGCTTGTCTTTGAAGTGCTTTTCCAAAAATTCCTGAGTGTCGGTATCTGCTCGCTGAATTGTTGGAGTAAAATCATCACGATTTGTCTTTGGTTGAATAGCGTTATATGTAAAGCCTGTGTCCTTAGCATCAAGTTCTTCTTTAGTTTCACCTTTGATAATAAAGCCGTCTTCAATCAAAGTTTCATAAAATTCTTCTGCATCTTTTTTGATTGTTTCAATATCAACATCAACGAATGATTTTACAATTTTCTCTGCAAGTTCGTCCAAAGTCTGAGGTTCACGAGACAAAGCACACAAGAAGACTGTACCGCTTTCGTTTACCATTCTGTCGTTCCAGATTCCAGTTGATGTGATGTAACCTGCACCGTCGTAGTTACGGATGTAAGTATCTTTTTTCTGTCGGTAAAGCATGTTTTTATTTTTCCTCGCTTTTATTTAATATTTCATCTCGTCTTTTTGCGTACATTTTTCTTAAATGAACAAAATGACAATAATCGTTATCTAGTTTATAAAGTTCGCCATTGTTTGCTGTTAAATGCGGACTTGGACAAAAATCACAAAAATCGGAATCTTGGCAATTTACACATTCTGGAAAATCACTTGCCTTTATTGTTCTGATTTTTTTCAATAACGGATGATTTTCATAAATGTCTTTTAAGGAATCTGTTTCAATATTTCCCACTTTTTCATACCAACCAATCATTGGAAAAATATCACCATTTCCGTTTATACAAAGAGAATTTGTAGCACCACCATAAAAATCTATTTGAGAAAGATTTCGTTTTCCATATCCTTTTCCCCAAACATAAGATAATGATCCATTATCTTTCATGGATTCTTTAAAATAATTTTCTAAATCTACATCTGAAAATCTTTGAGAAAGGTTTGATTTTTTATAATCTGAAGTTCCAAAAATCCAACAATCTGAACAACTGTTTATATTTTCACCGTCAGCCCAACGAAGAACATCGATAAATGATTTTTTATTATTTTGCATTGCAGGAACAGAAAGAAAAATCGGAACATTTCTTCTTCGAAGCATTTCAATTGCTTTTTTAGTTTTTTCGCACGAACCTTTTAAATTTGTTACAGAATCATGGTCATTTTCTTCAAGACTATAAAGCGAAAACTGGACTTCTTTTAGATTTTTAACAGTTGAAAGGAAGTCAACATCTTCTTCTTTCATCAATGAACCGTTTGAAAAAAAAGAAATTCTAAAACCTAATTCATCAGCAGTTTTTACAATTTCTTTCCAGTCTGGATTTAAAAGTACCTCGCCACCAGTTATTGTTACTTTTTTTGCTCCAAGACTTTTTGCTTGTTCAAGAACATTTTTTGCATTTTCACAAGAGAGAAAACCTTTTGTTATATTAAAACAATGAACGCAATGTTCATTGCAAGGGTTTGATATTTCAAGATTTAAGCTATCCATAATTTGTACTAAATTCAAAAAATATTAGCTTACTCGATTTTTCTTTTTTGGGTGTATGTCAAAGAAATCATTAAAACATTCTTCGCAACAAAAATAGCCCCAATCTTTTGAGTATCTGGTACCATTTTCAAAAATTTTTATATTATTTTCTTCTTTTTTTTCATTACTTAGTTCAATTTTTTTATAACACCATGAACATTCTTTCATAAGTCGTTCTCCATTACACGGTTTTAGTTCATAAAAGACCCAAAACCGTGATTTGCATTGGGACAAAATCAATTATTCAGTTCTTTCACACATCTTACAGCTACTACAATCCCAAGAATCTCTGTTTGCAGGGCATCCTGCAGCATAACTTCCTGTTGAAGAATTCTGTGCAATTACCTGAGGTTTTGTGTATTCCATAAACAACTCCTTAAAATTTCTAAAAAATATGCAACGCATATCCATATAATGACTAACTATAGTTAGAAAAATATGCTAAACCTTTAATAAACTTTTTATTTTTTCTTTTATCTCACTCGAAGTATTTAAACCGCTTTCAATGAATTTTTTCATTTTTTCATTTTCGAAATGCATTAAAACTTGACCTTTATAATTTCCAGCTATTTTCTTTGAGATAAGTAAATAACTATCAAAATTATATTGCTTTAAAAAAGCATAAATCTTTTGGGCTCTACTACCAAACCATTCTTCAACTTTGATCCTTTCTAATATCTTACTTTCATAAGAGTAATTCATTACGCCATTTGACTTTTTGCATACCAACTGACCATCAACTGTGTAATAATATCCATCAAAATGTTCTTCATTATTAAAATTCCAACCAAAAAAACCTTTTGTAATTAGACTATCGTTATTTTCAATTACAGTATTTTTCTTTATAAGTTCAATGCATCTTTGAACTTCTTTTTTTAAATCAAAATTATTTTCGCTTTCAACTTTTATACGAGGATAAATTTCAACTAAAGTATCAAAAGCTGGATTGATTTTTATAAATGTCGAGAGTCTTGAATAGTAATTTTTGCTTCTTGCAATAAAGTAAAAGCATAAAATATCTAAAGTTTCTGCATCATAAAGAACTTCAAAACATTCATTTGTAATTTCAAAATTCTTTATAAAATCTTGATTAGTTAATTGCATAATGTTACAAATCCGAATACTGACATTTCATTTCCGAATGGAGGGTTTCAAGGAGCTGTTTAATTTCTTCATATGTCAAGACGATGTCGCCTTTTTCATTCGGAAACACAATCTCCGTAATCGCACCTTCATTTGCTACTGTGTCAAAATTTTTTGGTGACGAATCTGTAAATAAGGCATTTTTCAAAGCACTAAGGAATTCTCTTGTCGGCATTCCATTTTGTTTTGGCAGATTTCCAAGTTTTTCAAATTCGAATGAAACTTTATAGTTTTTTTCATCATCTTTATCAGAAAACAAAACATCAAGCATTAGCTTTAAAGTTCCTAAAACGTGAGTATACCTAAATTCTTTTGACTTCTGTTCCCCCTTTAATGACGAAAACAAATCATAAGAACGCAATGCAAATAAGACTTTTGGTTTATCGTAATCTGCCATATAATTTTTCCTATTTCATTCAACTCAATTGACGCACTTATAAACAAAATAAACTTCAATTGAAGTCTTAAAATAAATTCCCCACATAGTTTGAGCTTTGTCAAATTCTCATAACGCTGATTGAAGTATCATACAATTATGGGAAATTCATTTAAGGAAAATTTAAAAGAGATTCTTGAATATAAAGATATGACTGTAAAAGAACTTGCTTTTTTAACAGGAATTTCAAACCGTTCAATTGGAAATTATCTTAATTCCCGCGAGTCCATGCCACCGGCAGATTATGCCTGCAAAATTGCAAAAGCATTAAACACAACTGTTGAATATCTGCTGACAGGTAAAAATTCTGAAAATCCAACACAAATTTTTTCTAAATCCCTCAATTCAATTATTACTAACTTTTCAAAACTTTCCCAGGAAGATCAGGTGTTAGTTTCCCAGTTAACAGAATCATTAAGTAAAAAGAACAAACCTTCACTTTACAAAATTTAATAGCTACTTTCTTGACAAAATAGCCACTTTAAAGCAATACTTCTTCTAAGAGGTGCTGTATGACATCTATTCCTGTTAAAGAAGCTAAAAATACTTTTACTCAGCTTTTGCATACTGTTGAAGCTGGAGCTCCTGTTGAAATTGTGCGTCATGGTAAAAGTGTTGCAGTTTTGACTTCAACTGAGCTTTTTAATTCCTTGTCTTCCGGATCTGATTTTGAACGGGGGCTTGCTGAATGGCATAAAAAAGCTGCAGATTGTTTTTCCAGTAAAGAAATTGATGATATTTTTTCTCAAAAGAGGAAAGTTGAATCTTTAAAACGTTCTGATGAAATTTCGCACATCGCAGATTTGTGGGGAAATAAATGAGACCTGTTTATCTTCTGGACATTAACATTTATTCTGAAGCTGCAAAACCTGAGCCTTCGCCTTTATTAATGAAGCGGTTAATTAAAAACAGGGGGCTTTCTGCAATTTCTGTTGTTTCATGGTACGAATCTTTATATGGAGTTAAAAGACTGGCGGAAAGCAAAAAAAAGAATCTCCTGGAGGATTTTCTCTTAAATCACATTCAGTCTAATTTTGAAATTCTTCCTTTTGATTCCAATGCCGCGTGGATTTATACAGACTTAAAAGTTGCTCTGGAACAAGCCGGCACGCCTGTACCTGATGCCGACCTGAAAGTTGCTGCTTCTGCCATCTCCAATGGTATGATTCTCGTAACCCGAAACACAAAAGATTTTACAGAAATTCAAAAACACAGCACACTTGCAATTTTAAACTGGTTTGAAGAAGAGTAATTCTTCACTTTTCCCTACCTGTTTTACAAATTCCTTATTACTTTAGTAGCAGATAGTACAACAAAGTTAATGCACAACAGTTCCTTCCGGTATCAGCTTCAATGTTACTTTCAAGTGCCAGTGCCTGACCCATTATGTAGCGTACTTCCTGAACAGGAATTCCATCGATTACGCTGCCAGGGCGGGCAAAATATACATATTCAAAAACACATGTCTGTTTTTTGATTTTTTCTTCTATTTAAAAGCTCTTTATTCCCTCTTTATTGATAATAACCACTTCTCCTGGCTGAATATCACGAATAAATTCACCGTTCACAGAATCAATGGCACAGCTTTCACTGGCAAGAATATAGCCTCCTTCCTTTTTTTAGTTTAAGCTTTGTTCCGTCGCTGACTGCTATGCCGGCACTTTCCTGCCCACGATGCTGCAATGCCACCAGAGCAAAATATGCCATGGAAGAAGCTGTCTCATCTCCTTCCAGATAGTCGGGTCTGTAGATTCCGCAGACACCACATTCAGTAACTATGCAGTGCACTTTTTAAATGCAGTCATTACAGCTTCTTCGTGATTAAGTCCTTCTTTTTCTGCATTTTTAATTTCTGTCATCATACGCAGGTAATCATTTGGAATGATTTTTTTGAACTTACCTGTCCAGGATTCAAAGTCTTCCAGAATTTCTTTTGCCTTTTTAGAGCCAGTTTCTTCAAAATGCTTTTGAATCAATGACTTAAGAATTTCAACATCTGTTTCGCTTCTTGCAACGGTTGTTTCATCATCAAGATCATACATAGTTACAAGTTCCTTGTTGAGTCTCTTGTAGAGGTCATGGTTTTCATCCATTACATATGCAACACCGCCACTCATACCGGCACAAAGGTTTTTACCGGTTTTTCCAAGAATTACGGCAATTCCACCAGTCATATATTCAAGGCCGTGATCACCACAACCTTCAACGACAACTGTAGCTCCGGAGTTTCTTACACAGAATCTTTCACCTGCAACACCGTTGATGAAGCCTGTGCCGCTTGTAGCACCAAAGAATGCTACGTTACCAGTAATGATGTTTTCATCTGCCTGACCTTCAAAATCTTCTGAAGGTTTAATAACGATTTTACCGCCGCTTAAACCTTTTCCCACAGCATCGTTTGCATCACCGGAAAGACGCAGTGTAAGACCTTTTGGAGCAAAGGCACCGAAGGATTGTCCAGCCCCGCCCCGGAAGTTTACAACGTAAGAATCTTCTTTAAGAGTGTTTCCATATTTTGTCTGAATTTCAGAACCAAGAATTGTACCTGTAGTTCGGTCAGTACACTGAAGATCATACTTAAGTGTAGTAAGACGGGAATTTTCCATTACAGGAAGAAGACGGAGAACATCCATGCTGTAGTTCAATTCTTCTTTTTCGTGTTCACGAGTTCCCTTTTCTGAATTTGTTTTCCAGCTATCATCGGTTTTAGCAAGGATTCTTGAAACGTCAAGAAGTCCGGCACGACCAAAGCCCTGTTTGCTCTTAAGCTTAAGCAGGTCTGTTCTTCCCACCATTTCATCAACAGTTTTAATACCGAGCTTAGCCATAATTTCACGCATTTCCTGTGCAACGTAACGCATGAAATTTTCAACATACTCAGGTTTTCCAGGGAACTTCTTTCTTAAATCTTCGTTCTGTGTAGCAACACCAAATGGACATGTATCAAGGTTACATACACGAAGCATTTTACAACCCATTACAATAAGAGGAGCTGTTGCAAAACCATATTCTTCAGCACCCAGGAGAGCTGCAATAGCAACGTCACGACCATCCATAAGCTTACCGTCTGTTTCCAGGCGTACAAGACCGCGAAGTCCATTCTGAATGAGAGTCTGGTGAGTTTCTGCAAGTCCCATTTCCCAAGGAAGACCTGCATGATGGATTGATGAAATAGGTGCTGCACCAGTACCTCCATCATGACCAGAAATAAGGATTATCTGAGCACCCGCTTTAGCAACCCCGGCTGCAACTGTACCAACACCAGCTTCAGAAACAAGCTTAACGGAAATATCAGCCTTGCGGTTAGCATTCTTAAGGTCGTAAATAAGCTGTGCAAGATCTTCAATAGAGTAAATATCGTGGTGTGGTGGTGGCGAAATGAGGGAAACGCCAGGAGTTGCATAACGTGTCTGTGCAATCCAAGGATAAACTTTTTTGCCAGGTAAGTGGCCGCCTTCACCTGGTTTTGCTCCCTGAGCACACTTAATCTGAATTTCTTTTGCGCTGAGAAGATATTCTTCTGTTACACCAAATCGTCCTGAAGCGACCTGCTTGATTGCAGAAGAATAATCAGTTCCAAATCGGTCTGATCTTTCTCCACCTTCACCGGAATTTGATTTTCCGTGAAGATGATTCATAGCTTGAGCCATACATTTGTGAGCTTCTTCTGAGATTGAACCGTAACTCATTGCTCCGGTTTTAAATCTCTGAACAATTGAATCTACGCTTTCAACATCATTAATATCAATAGCCTTGTTGCCTGCAAAATCAAATTCAAGAAGTGCACGAAGAGTATGAGGATGATTTGTATCATCAACAAGAGCTGAGTATTCCTTGAATTTTGAATAATCTCCCTGCTGACAGGAATCCTGCAGAGCTTTCACAAGCTGAGGTGTAATGATGTGGTCTTCACAGTTCTCACCAACCTTATACTTGTGTTGTCCCAGTGTATCAAGCTTAATGAGCTTGTTGTTGATATTAACCTGTTCTTCAATAGAAATTTCGTAGGCTTTCCTGTGACGGTAGCTTACATCTTCTTCGATTTCTTTAAGACCAATACCGCCAATACGGCTAATAGTATTTGTAAAATATTTGTCTGTAACTTCTTTAGAAATACCGACAGCTTCAAAAATTTGAGCTGACTGATAAGACTGGAGTGTTGAAATACCCATTTTAGCAGCAATTTTAACAATTCCATTCATAATGGCTTTGTTATAATCTTCAATTGCCGTGTGATAATCTTTATCCAGAAGCTTTTTATCAATAAGTTCTGCAATACATTCATGTGCAAGATAAGGATTTACAGCCCGGGCACCATAACCAAGACACATAGCTGACTGATGAACGTCACGGATTTCTCCAGATTCAAGAATTACTGAAACCTGAGTCCTGCGTTTTGTTCTGATAAGATACTGTTCAACTGCGGAAACGGCCAGCAAAGAAGGAATTGCCGAATGTTCTTCATCAACACCACGGTCAGAAAGAATAACGATGTTGAAACCTTCTTCGTATGCGGCATCAATATCTTTAAAGAGTTTTTCAAGAGCTCCTTCCAGATCAGTTCCATCAAAAAGAAGAGAAATATTTTTTGAGCGGAGACCTTTCTGATCCAACGAAGCGATTTTTATAAGATCAACACCAGTCAAAATAGGATTGTTGATTTCAAGAACGTGACAGTTTTTACCTTTTGGATTAAGGATGTCACCGTCAGTTCCAACGTAAACAGTTGTATCTGTTACAATTTTTTCACGAAGTGAGTCAATGGGCGGATTTGTTACCTGAGCAAACAGCTGTTTGAAATAACTGAATAACGGAGGGTGTTTTTCTGACATTACAGCCAGAGGTGTATCAACACCCATAGCACCTGTTGGTTCAATTCCAGTTTTAGCCATTGGAAGAATCATTTCATTTACGTCTTCAAGACTCCATCCAAATGCTTTGTAAAGCTTATCTCTTTCTTCCTGAGTGTGAACAGGTATTTTCTTATTTGGAATTTTAATTTCTGAAAGCGGTACCAGATTCTGACTTAACCATTCACCATAAGGATATTTAGACGCATACATATCTTTAATTTCATCGTTAGATATAAGACGTTTCTGCTTAAGGTCTACAAGAAGAATCTTTCCAGGTTCAAGTCGGGATTTGAGGACAATGTTACTGTCAGGAATATCAAGAACACCAACTTCTGAAGAAAGAATGAGCATGTTGTCTTTGGTAATGTAATAGCGGCTTGGACGAAGTCCGTTTCGGTCAAGGGTTGCTCCGAACTGTTCGCCATCTGAAAAGAGAATAGCTGCCGGTCCATCCCAAGGTTCCATCATAGTTGCCCAATAATGATAGAAATCTTTTCTTTCCTGGCTCAAACCATTGTCATGTTTCCAGGCCTGAGGAATACACATAAGAAGAGCCATAGGAAGCTCCATTCCATTCATGTAGTAGTATTCCAGAGTATTATCAAGCATTGCAGAGTCTGAACCTGAAAGGTCAATTTCCCCGTTTCTTGCTATCATTCTGTCTGCATTACCGCGGATTGTATTGATTTCACCGTTATGGGCAATAAAGCGGTTCGGATGGGCACGCTGCCAGCTTGGATTTGTGTTTGTTGAGAATCGTGAGTGAACGATACCAAGAGCTGAAACATAATCATCTGAAAGAAGATCACGATAGAAGGTTCTTAGCTGCTGAACAAGGAACATACCTTTGTATACGATTGTGCGGCTTGAAAGAGAACAGATATAAGTCTTTGCAGGAGTTGTATCAGACTTTTCAAAAGAACGTCTAAGTTTGTAGAGAAGTTTATCAAATTCAAGACCTTTTTCACAATCAGATGGTTTTTCAACAAATCCCTGATAGATTGAAGGCATGCATTCCAAAGCACGGTCACCAAGAACATCACTCAAAACCGGTACAGTTCTCCAGCCTAAAAATTTAAGGCGAGCTTCTGAACAGGCTGCTTCAAATCTTTTCATTTCATTTTCAGCCTCAGACTTGTTCATTGGAAAAAAGAACTGGCCGATTCCATATTCGTCTTCCCCAGAAATTGAAATACCTGCTTCTGCAGCAGCTTTTGTGAAAAAATTGTGACAAATCTGAAGGAGGATTCCAACTCCGTCACCAGTTTTTCCGGATGCGTCTTTTCCGGCGCGGTGTTCCAGCTTTTCTACAATAGAGAGTGCTTTATCAACAACCTTGCGGCTTTTTTTACCGTCAATGCTTACTACAGCACCAATACCACAGTTATCGTGTTCAAAAGAAGGTTCGTAAAGTGTTTTCATGTAAACTCCTGGAAGGGAAAATTCCCACTGCGCCCGCACGTCAGAAGCAAAGCTTCTTCTGTTGCGTCCTACCCTCTCTCCGGGTACCACTGCCATAGCTCTTGCGAGACTCGCCGGCTAAAAATAATCTTGCGGACTATTTTTGATCCAGGTACCTCTACCTGCCCGCAATGCCCTGTTTTTTTTGGGAAAGAGGATTCAGCGCTTCGTGCAGATACTTAAAAAACAAAGGCCGCAGTAATAAAAATGAAAATTCATCTTTATTTCTACGGCACCATTGTCGATTTTGTGAAGATTATGTCTGTAAAAAAAACGAGGCCGTAAATAAAAGTTTATATAAAATGTACAAACTTTTATTTACGGCCTCATTGCCTTTAACATATTTATTTTATGAAATTACTAAGATTGTGTCAATTGATGTGGAGGCATTTTATAGGGCAAACGCATTATAACTGATTTTGTATTGAAAAATGGCGCAAAGGAGTGA
>JAEDGQ010000098.1 GCA_016297415.1 Treponema sp. | reverse complement strand
CACTCCTTTGCGCCATTTTCAATATAAAATCGGTTATAATGCGTTTGCCCTGAATTCAACTGTAAACCTGCCGCAAATAATACCGATAATCTGACTATGAAAAAAGGATTTCATCTTACATTTAACGCCCCTGTAACTCTGGCCTTTGCAGCCTTCAGTGCCTTTATACTTTTTCTGGACATGCCGTTCCTGCTGAAAGGCAAACTGATTCCTGCCCTCTTTATGGTTCCCGGAAATGCTCATGCCCAGGTTCCTTTTGAATGGAACAGCTTCATTTCTTACATCAGACTTTTTACCCATGTGCTGGGACACACAGACTGGAATCACTTCCTCAGCAATTTTGCCTTTATTCTGATTCTGGGTCCCCTCATGGAAGAAAAATATGGTTCCGTAATGCTGAGCCTTATGATGGTAATTACAGCCCTTATAACAGGCCTGGTAAACGCCCTATGCCTCACTTCCAGCTTAACAGGTGCCAGCGGCATAGCCTTTATGCTTATTGTCCTTACTTCTATCAGTACAATTTACAAAAATGAACTTTCAGTCAGTTTCATCGGAGTACTTATAGTTTTCATTGCCCGGGAATTTATTGCACCTTCAGGTTCAAACATCTCAACAATCGCTCATCTGGCAGGCGGACTGTGCGGTTCCCTTTTCGGCTTCTTAATCGTACCAAAAGACAGCAAAACAGAAAAAATAACAGTATCAAAACCAAAACGGGAATCTAAAAAAGCTTCAGTTCAGGACAGAGAAGCCCGTCTTAAAGAAATAGACGCAGATTCTCCACGAAACAAAACTGAGAAAAAATCCTACGATGATGACGAAACCATCGAAATAGGAACAATCAAGCTTTAACAGAATATGAAGCAGGTTTCAAAACCGGCAAGACAACGGCTCATAACACTTTCAAGACTTCTCTCCCAGCAGACTGGCGAAAAAATCACTTCAGTTGAACTTGCTTCCCTCACCGGCTGGACAAGTGACACAATCCGAAGAGATATATCACTTCTGGAACTTCACTCAGGTGTAAGCAACGGTTACGAAGTTAAAATCCTTAAAAATGCCATAGAAAAATTTCTTGGTTTTCCAGACATGCAGAATAAAATCAGTATCTGCATTGTGGGACTTGGAACTCTGGGCCAGGGACTTCTGGAATCTGCTATTTTTGAAGAATACGGCTTTGAACTTAAAGCAGGTTTTGATACAAACCAGAACAGACTGGACCTTATAAACAGCACAATTCCACTTTTCCCAACTCTTGATCTGGAAACAAAAATCCGTCAGCTTAAAATCCAGTATTCCCTGCTTTCAGTTTCCGACGAAAAAGCCCAGTTTATGGCCGACCGCCTTGTAAAATACGGAATCAAAGGAATCATAAACTACACAAACACCATTCTTACGCTTCCTCCGCAAATCAAAATAATCAACGCCAGCCCCGTATTTATGCTTCAGCTTTTGCAGCAGTAAAAAAAAGGGCGTCCCGGCTTCGCCGTCGGAGAGCTACGGGTTCCGCTGACGCTCCATTGCCTTACGGCAACTAAAGCCCTCCGCATTCCTGACGCAAAAAAATGCCGGACAATGATTTTTCTGTTTTCTTGTATTATAATTTGACAGTATCAATTTTTTTTGGAGATTTTGGTTATGCAAAATACTATATATATCTATCTAGGGGGGCAAACAAAAAAGCCTTCTCTTAACACAAAACTTTTTTCCGGAACATTAATTTCAGCCATTCTTTTTTGTATTATTTTCACTTCATGTAATAATTTTCTTGACGGATCAGATTTAAAAACAAAGCTTAATCAGACAATCGAATACAATAATGAGCCCTATGCAACAGTAGAAATTGCTGTTGTGGGAGCAGAAACGGCTTCCATTATTCCTCCAGCAGGTACATACAAAGACCGTTATAAAACCAATGACGATATGGAAATCAAATTTGAAGCTCAAACCGGTTACAGTTTCAGTCACTGGCAGGCAATACCGGAAGATGCAGTAAGTTTTGCCGATAAAAACGCTCCCGTAACAACCGCAAAAATCAATTCTGCAGACAAAACAGTAACAATCAAACCAGTTTCCCTGCCCCGTCCAAAAGTTGTAAGTGCAACACCGGCAGACGATTCAGAAGGTGTTTACCGCGACCGAACAATTGTAGTTAAGTTCAACAAAGAAATGAATGAAAAGTCTATTTACTGGACCCGCGACGAACTTACAGAAGAGGAACTTAAAAATGCCATTAATGTTGAAGGAAATCGGGAACTTTATTATGCCTGCTGGGATGGAACAAATCCTTCTTCCTGGCGTTTCAAAAACATTGAAATCACAGACTATAACGATTCTTCTATAAATCTTTTGCAGTATTATGGGGAGCCAAAGTTTGATGAAGGAAACACCCGTGTTCTGCGCATTCCTACAAAACCTGATTCCAAAACATCGGAAGCACCACCGGGAGCCACAGATATTTTAGTTTCCCTGAAAACTGGTTTTTCTTACAAAATAGAAGGATCAAACGACATAACTCTAAGTGAAAATTTTGAATGGTCGTATTACACCAATGGAGGCATTGATAATGATCCTCCACAGTTCCTCAGTGATACCAACTCTGGTTTTGCCGTTAACTTTGCTGATGATACTGAACCTCCACAGGACGAATACAAGCCTTTAAACAAACCTCTAAAGCTTAGTAAAGATGATTTTACTCCAGCATCAGAAACTTACAATGATGATAATTTCAAGACACTAAATTTACGACACAAAAAACTGTGGGTTCGCGGAAGCTTTACAGATGTCGGCTCTGGTCCAAAAGGCCTTAAATGGGAAATTCATAAAGTAAATACAGCATACTACCCTTGTGAAGCTGCAGATGAATATAAAACTGTACAGAGCGGCCAGTTTAATTTGACTATTACAAACAATTCCAAAGCTTCTGTTAGTCCAAAAGAAGAAAGTGGTGTGGATAAAGGCGGTGAACTTATAGAATTGACCTCTTTAAAAGAAGAAGGACTTTATCGTATTGATTTTATAGCCAGCGACAAAAACGAAAAAACTGCAACCCAGAGCTACTACTTTGTTTACGATGTTACGCCACCTGCAGCATCAACAGTAATACATAAATCAACTATTGCAAAGGATGCTGTAACTGTTGAGAAAATAGCCCATAAAGAAAAAGATTTCTTGAAAACAACCATTGAAAATGTTGAATTTACTGAGTCTGCTGATGTTACAAAAAACATTGAAAACCTGGGCACACAGTCTTATAAACATACCCTTACCATAAAAGATTATGACTATGCCGGTAACTGTGGAACAACAACAGTAGAAGTTACAGCAGCAGCTTCGGTAGGTATGATTTATTATACCGACGGCTACTGGTCAACAGTTTATGATTCAACAAGAACTCCGGAAGGCGTTGTCTGCAAGGTAGAATCAAATAAAAAATTCTACATCTGGGATATTTGGGATCAGTATGGCTATTGCTGGGGAATAACAGATCTAAAAATTGACACCCCAGTAGATCCGAATACAGGAACTATAAATATTAATCATATGGATGTAAATGTTACTGGTATAGCTGTGTATGATACTCTGCTCAAGTATTTGGGTGAAGAAAAAATGAAGATAAAGGGTATGAGCCGTACTCAGGAATGGATAAAAGAATATCAGTCCCCATCAATCTGGTCTTATGTACTTGATAAAAATAAAGAAACTGTGCCATCAACTGTAAAATCTGAAAAATGGTTCATACCATCAAGACTTGAAATACAGGATATTATTTGTAATCTGGAAACTATGGAAGCTTCCTTTGACAAAATTCTTACGGATAATAAATATAGTTCGCGTGAAAGAATTAATAGTACTGACTATGCTTACCGTCAGGTTAAATTGATAGAAGCTGGTGGTTATTATTGGACCAGCATGCTTCACTGGCTTACAAATTGTGGTGCTCCTGTTACTTTCCAGAAGGGTACTCTTAGTCAAGGTGATTTATCTTGGCTCGGTTTCTATGATGATACATCTGCATCTAATCTTGGAAGTCATAAATATAAAGGAGATTCTATAATCTTATATCAGTCTTCACTTGATGGTTCTAAATCAAACGAACTTTTTTATATGGATAGATGTATTCGGCGTATTGGATATTCTTCGGAGCTTACTGCTGAATGGGACTCTGCAGAAGCAAAAGATATGAAAACTCACGCCATGGCTCTGGTAGAAATGGAATAAATACAGCTTTTTTCTTGTTACACCTTTATTTACTGTGAATTTTTTCACAATAAACCCCACGAATTCCTCAAATTCCATTGAGCAAAGCCTTAAAATTCCATAAAATCACAATACATTTCCGTAAACGATGGCGTTTTATACACAAAAATGCGGGGCGTTGCGGGGTGTCCCCGCAGAAAGGGGTGTGGCGAAGACGCGTAGCGGCTGAGCCCAGGGGAAAGGCTTTTCCCCTCAAAATCAATAACAAATAAATTTCTGGTGGTTTCGACAAGCTCAACCACCGGGCATAAAGAGGTATAAAATGTCTAGAGTTTACAATTTTTCTGCTGGTCCTTCATGTTTGCCAGAAGAAGTATTGAACGCTTGTGCTGCAGAAATGCTGGATTATCAGGGAACAGGCCAGTCTGTAATGGAAATGAGCCACCGTTCAAAATACTATGAACCAATCATTCAGGATGCTGAAGCTATGGTTCGTAAATTAATGAATGTTCCTTCAAACTACAAAGTTCTTTTTGTTCAGGGTGGTGGTTCTACTCAGTTTGCTATGGTTGCTCAGAACCTGGGTATCAAAAACAAAAAGGCTGCTTACATCGAAACTGGTGTATGGGCTAAAAAAGCTGCTCAGGAAGCTGCTAAACTCGGTGTTGAAGTTACAACTATCGCTTCTTCAAAAGACAAGGGATATTCATACATTCCTCGCGTAGAAAAAGTTGAAGGCGACTATGACTATGTTTACATCTGTTACAACAACACAATCATGGGTACTCACTACGAATACATTCCTGAAACAGGAAACATTCCTCTCGTAGCTGATATTTCTTCTTGTGTTCTTTCTGAACCGCTTGATGTTTCAAAATTCGGTCTTCTCTTTGCCGGTGCTCAGAAAAACCTTGCTCCAGCTGGTGTTACTCTCGTAATCGTTCGTGAAGACCTCATCCCGGAAGCCAGCGAATGTCTCCCGGGCACACCAACTATGTCTGTATACAAGACACACGCAGACAACGACTCAATGTACAACACACCACCATGCTACACAATCTATGTTCTCGGAAAAGTTCTCCACTGGATCGAAGCTAACGGAGGAGCTGAAGGCATGCTCAAACGCAACAAGGAAAAGGCTGACTACCTTTACAGCTTCCTTGATTCTTCAGACTTCTTCCGTGCTACAACAGAAGTAGGTTCACGGTCACTTATGAACGTTCCATTCCTTACAAAATACTCTAACGATGTAACAAAGGCAGCAGCTAAAGTTGCAGAAGAAGAACAGACAGCTGAACAGAAAGCTGCTCTCGCTAAGGAAAAAGAAATCAACGCTAAGTTTGTAAAAGAAGCAGAAGCAGCAGGCTTCATCAACCTTAAAGGTCACCGTCTCGTAGGCGGTATGCGTGCATCAATCTACAACGCAATGAGCCTCGAAGGTGTAAAAGCCCTCGTAGAATTCATGAAGAAATTCGCTGCAGCAAACTAAGATCAAAGGCGCCGGTTGAGGTTCTCGAAACCACCTCAATTCAAGCGCCGGTTGAGGTTCTCGAAACCAGCGCCGAGGTTAATTAATGCACGGTTACATGTATATTCTAAAATGCAGAGACAACTCCTATTATGTCGGAAGCACTAATGATTTAACCAGAAGAGTTGAACAGCATAAAAATGGAGAAGGAGCAGAATATACAAAAAAGCGGCTTCCAGTTGAACTTGTTTATTTTGAAGAATGTTTCAGTATTGAAGAAGCATACTTAAGGGAAAAACAAGTACAGGGCTGGAGTCGCAAAAAGCGTGAAGCTCTTATTTCAGGACAATATCAAAAACTTCCTGAATTATCGCAACGTAAAAATCCGGTGGTTTCGAGAGCCTCAACCACCTCAATTCAAGCGCCGGTTGAGGTTCTCGAAACCAGCGCAATTCAAGCGTCGGTTGAGGTTCTCGAAACCAGCGCAATTCAAGCGTCGGT
>JAEDGQ010000097.1 GCA_016297415.1 Treponema sp. | reverse complement strand
GAAAAATATTTCGCTTTCGCTACATATTTTTCACTGGCTAAAGCCATAAAAAAAAAGCTCCCTTTCGGGAGCCTTTCATTACAGGATTGCTATACTAGCGTAAATCCGCAGTGCGAATCCAGTCCTGATCTGTGTATGTGCGGTTTTCACCACCCATTGACCAGATGAATGTGTAGTTTCTTGTACCAAAGCCGGAGTGTACTGACCATGACGGGTTAATTACAGCTTCTTCGTTGTGCATAATCATGTGGCGTGTTTCCTGTGGTTCACCCATAATGTGGAATACAACATCATCTTCAGGGAAGTCGAAGTAGAAGTAAACTTCCATGCGGCGTTCGTGAGTATGAGCTGGCATTGTGTTCCATGCAGAACCTTTTTCAAGATGTGTCATACCCATTGAAAGCTGACATGTTTCAAGAATATCCGGATGGATGTACTGATTGATTGTACGGTCATTGATTTCTTCCATTGATCCAAGATGAACATGGTTAGCCTGTTCATAAGTAATGATACGGCTTGGGTATGTACAATGAGCTGGAGTTGAGTTCATGTAGAACTTAGCAGGATTTTTTGAATCTTTTGATTCAAGAGTAACATCTTTTGTACCTGCACCAAGATAAAGTGCATCATAGTGTTTTACTTCGTATGTTACACCGTCAGCAACTACTACACCGTCGCCACCAATGTTAATCATACCAAGTTCACGGCGCTGAAGGAAATAATCAACACCGAAGTCTTTCATTGCATCAATATTTTTGTCCAGTTTAATTTTCTTAGAAACTGGCATTGCACCGAGAGTTACGATACGGTCAATGTGGCTGTAAACAGCTGATACATCATCCTTAATAAAGATGTTAGAAATAAGAAATTCCTTACGGATTTCATCTGTAGTCATTCTTTTGAATGGTTCTTTTCCTGTTGAATATCTGATATCCATTATTATCTCCAGTTACAAACTAGTCTTTTTTTCCTGCAGAGAAAGCTTCTTTAAGGCCTGCACCGAATGCTTTTGCCTGTTCACCGATTTCTTTTCCGGCATCAGCGGCAGCAGCACCGATTTTTTTACCTTCTTCTACAGCAGCTTTACCTGCAGAACCTACTGCTTCCCCTGCTTTTTTTGCAGCATCTGTTTTTTCATCTGCAGCTTTTTTTACATCAGCAGTCTTCTTCTTTGCTTTTTTAGCAGCAGCTTTTGCATCTTCAGCAGCCTTCTTTGATTTTTCAGCAGCTTTTTTTGCTTCATCTGCAGCTTTCTGAGATTCTTTAGCAGCTTTTTTTGCATCGTTAGTTGCCTGAACGATTGCCTGTTCAGTTTCGTCTGCTTTACCAGAAGCGAATACTGGAAGTGTGGCAAGTGAAATTGCCATAAATGTGAATAAAAGTGTCTTTTTCATAGTAACTTTATTTTACTCCTTTATTTTATTTCATTCTATATTTTTTTTCTGGTTTACTGAAATTCTACCAGAGAAGCTTCAACATAATTATATTGAATACCTTCCTCTATTTCTGTAATTACATATTTTCCAGTAACAGTTACCTGCCGGAATGTTTCTGGAATTTTTCCACCAAAATCATATTTAAATTCAATTCCCTGCTGGCAGCAGGCCTGTGCATCTTTAATAATTACCGCATAAACAGGATTTCCATGGGGACCTGTTGTTGTAAAAAAATCACCTTTAAGCTTAAAAGTTTTTCCTTCGTATTTTTCACTATCCATCATCAGGTCAAAAATCAAGGCATAAACCATGTTAGGGTTCATTTTTGAAAGATCAAAATCAAGCTCATCATTATTAAAGGCCTGGTCAAGTTCCTGAGAAAGACTGTTAAGGGCTTTTTCTGTTTCAGAATCAAGAGCGGGTTCCTTTTTTTTACAGCTCCAGCAAAACAGAAGAGATAAACTTAAAACCAAGAGTACAATTTTTTTCATTTTCTGAATTTTCCCATAAGACAAAATAAAAGAAATACAACAAGGTCTGCTGCGACGATTGTTGAACCAACAGGTGTTTCAGCAAGAATTGAAATTACAAGTCCTGATACAGCACAGAAAACGCTGATTACTGCACTACAAATTGTTACGCTTTTAAAACTTCTGAAAAGCCTCATTGAGGACAGTGCAGGAAAAATCACCAGGGCACTGATTAAAAGAGATCCTACAAGATTCATTGCAAGTACAATAATTACTGCAATAATAATGGCGATTACCAGATTGTAAATGGAAGCATGAGTTCCAACGGCCTGTGCAAAACTTTCATCAAAAGTAACTGCAAAAATCTTATTGTAAAAAACAATAAAAGCAGTAATTACAATAACCGAAAGAATTACACAAAGCCAGACTTCAGACCGTTTCAAAGTAAGTATTGAAGTTGCTCCGAATAAAGTAGAACAGACATCTCCTGCTACATTATTTGAAGACTTAAAAACATTCATTACAAGATACCCTAAAGCCAGTGAACCAACACTAATCATGGCAACAGCAGCATCTCCCTGAATTTTTGCATTTTTTCCTGTACGAAGAAGCAGTATTGCAGCAACTACTGTAAAAGGCAGTACAAGATACATATTATTGGAAAGATTCAATACTGCAGCAATTGACATAGCACCAAAAGCTACATGGCTAAGGCCGTCTCCAATAAAACTGAAACGTTTTAGAACAAGAGTAACTCCAAGAAGGCTGGAACAAAGTGCAATAAGTATTCCTACAATAAATGCATATTGAACAAACGAGAACTGAAAATAGTCAATCAAAGTGTTCATCAATTTTTCTCCTGCAGAAGGGGGCGACCAAAGATTTTTTTTATCTGTCCGCTGCAATCAGGACAGTTGGACTGATGAATAAACTCAGCCTTTGTTCCAAAGAAAATCTGTTCTCCAATATGAAGAATATGAGTTGCATATTTTAAGGCTGCTTCAACATCGTGGCTGATCATAATAATTGTAATTCCTGAATTATGAAGCTGTTCAATAAGACTGTACATTTCCTGAGTTACAGCCGGATCAAGACCTGTAACAGGTTCATCAAGAAGAAGCATTTTTTGTGTTGCACAGAGAGCTCTGGCAAGAAGAACACGCTGCTGCTGTCCTCCCGAAAGATCCCTGTAACAATTTCTGGCAAGATGAAGGATGCCCATTTTTTCCATATTAGTCTGTGCCAGTTTCTTTTCTTCAGCATTGTAAAAAGGACGCCATCCACAACGGCTCTGACAACCTGAAAGAACTATTTCCCTAACACTGGCAGGAAAATCTTTCTGTACTACAGTCTGCTGCGGAAGATAACCGATTTCGTCCGGAAGAAGTCCATCACCAGTAGAAATTTTTCCATCCATTGGTTTTAAGAGATGAAGGATTGTTTTCATCAAAGTTGATTTACCTGATCCGTTTTCTCCTACAATGCACAGATAATCTCCTGCATTTACAGAAAAGTTAAGATTCTTTATAACTGCTTTTGAGTCATATCCCAGTGTCAGGTTTTTACAAGTCAGCTGTGCCATATTATCTGTTTGCCTCTGCAACGAGAGAAAAGTTTTTCTTCATTACATCAATGTAATTTTTACCATTATCAGCCTGTTCCAGAGTTGTGGACTGCATTGAGTCAAGAACAAGAATTCTACAGTCTTTTTCTGAAAGTCCCGCATTTTCTATAACTGTATGAGCCATTTTTTTATCAGAACTTTCTGTAACATAAACTTTGTTAAGGCCCATTTCTTTTATTTTGCCAGAAAGGAACGCTACAGTTTCGAAACTGGCTTCTGTTTCTGCAGAACAGCCAGGAAATGCTGCATAATAAAGGATTCCAAGCTCATCTGCCATATAACGGAACGGAAAACGGTCACACACAACAATCATTTTTCTGTCTTTTGAAACACAGCTTGCCCAAACACTATCAATCTGTTCAATGTAAGAATCCAGATTCTTATAATAAAGCTGTCTGTTAGTTTCATCTTTTGAAGAAACTGCTTCTGCAATTTCCTGAGAACAAAGTTTTGCATTTACAAGAGAAAGCCAGATGTGTTCGTCTTTTTCTTCTTCAGCTTCTTCCTCTTCTTCTTTCTGCATGCCTTCTACAATCTGTTCAGATTTAACGCTGTCCCCTAATTTTTCTATAAGGTTAAGAACAATCTGGTTTTTATTTGAACTGTTTCTTACAGCATCTTTTACCCAGGCATCACTTTCTCCGCCTGCAAAAATTATTACATCTGCAGTAGAAATTTTAATAATATCTCCTGCTGAAGGCTGATAAGAATGAAGATCAACTCCATTTTTTACAAGAAGTTCCAGTTCTATATTGTCGCTTCCGTGACAGATATTTTTTGACCAGTCATATAAAGGAAAAATAGTAGCAACTACTTTAATTTTTCCTTCTGATTTAGAAACTTTGTTCTTTTTTGAACAGGCTGTAAAACAGGCTAATAATGCTGCTGCAGCCATAATAAAGATTATTTTTTTCATTTGATTCCTGATTCACCTGATTATTTGTGGCATTCTTTACACAGCCCTTTTAAGGTTGATTCGGCCCTGTTAATTTCAAAGCCTTCAAACTGTGCCAGTGCTGCTGCCAGTTTTTTTGCAGAATCTTCTTCCATGTGAAAGATTTTTCCGCATTTTGTACATGAAAGATGAATATGATTCCGGCAAGTCTGAAGATCATAAAACTGATAGAAAGTTTCACGGGATCCGGGTTTTGTGCATCGACGAATTTTTTCTTCAACTTCCAGTTCTGCAAGATTTCGATAAATGGCACTTTTGCTGATTTCTTTGTCAGAAAGAGCTTCTTCAATCTGTTTTGCAGAAAACATTACATCTGGATTTGAACTCAAGAAAGTGAGCAGAGAATTTCTTTGTTCTGTGGAGTAGGTTCTTTTTTTCATGTCAATTTGCGACTGATTCGCAAATTGAGAATAGCATAAGGATTTTTTAAATTCAACTGTTTTGAGCAGTAAACAGGTTGTAATACTCCCCTTTCTGTTCCAGCAGCTGACTGTGAGTTCCACATTCAATTATTTCATTATGGTCTACAACAGCAATAAGATCTGCATTTCGAACAGTACTGAGTCTGTGAGCAATAATAAAAGTTGTACGGCCTTTGCTTAACTCGTCAAAGGCACCCTGAATTTTTAATTCGGTAACCGTATCTAAAGCACTTGTGGCTTCGTCAAGAACAAGAATAGGAGGATTTTTAAGGAAAACCCGGGCAATGCTGACACGCTGTTTCTGACCACCGGAAAGTTTTATTCCCCGTTCACCAACAACTGTATCAAAGCCTTCCGGCATTTTTACGATATCATCGTATATTTCTGCCCTGCGTGCTGCCATTTCGATTTCCTGGTCTGTTGCATCAGGTTTTCCATAAGCAATATTTTCCCTGATTGTTCCTGCAAAAAGAAAAACATCCTGCTGTACAAAACCTATCTGACGGCGGAGTGAATTTATTGTAAAATCCTTGATGTCCCTTCCATCAAGAGTAATGGTTCCAGATTCATAATCATAAAAACGAGGAAGAAGATGACAGATTGTTGTTTTTCCGCCACCACTTGGACCTACAAGAGCCACTGTTTTTCCTGCCGGCACTGTAAGATTAAAGTTTTTAAGAACTTCCATTCCTTCGTTGTATTCAAAATTAATGTCTTTAAATACAATTTCGCCTTTTACATCTTTTATTTCTTCCGCATCAGGTTTTTCCAGGATTTCTTCATGTGTACGCATTACTTCGCTGAATCTTATAAAACCAGCCATACCTGTACTGAACTGTTCCACAAAATTTGTAAGACGACGAATGGGCTGCAAAAAAGCTGCAACAAACATATTAGCGGCAACAAGATCTCCCAAAGTCATCTGATCCCGCATAATATAGAAACCACCCAGACCGATTACTACAACATTAAGAATATGAGTTACAAATTCCATTTTTGAATGCATTCCGGCCATGGCTTTGTAATAATGTTTTTTAGAATCAAAAAAAGCCTGATTACTTTCTGCAAAACGCTTTATTTCGTATTCTTCATTTGTAAAAACTTTTGTTACACGAATACCGCTTATAGAACTTTCAAGATCAGAATTAATGTCTGCAGTTTTTCCCTTTACGCCTTTTGAACTGTTCATAAGATGCTTTCGGCTTGTATGAGTAATGAAAATCATTACAGGAAGAGAAATAAAAACAACAAGAGCCAGCTGCCATCTTATTGAAAGCATTACAACAAAAGCTCCTGCCAGTGTAAGAATTGAAATAAGAAGATCTTCCGGTCCATGAT
>JAEDGQ010000017.1 GCA_016297415.1 Treponema sp. | reverse complement strand
AATTTTTACACCTTAAACCTGTAAAAATTTTGTGTTGACTAAATAGCGCAGTTTAGATGGAAAAGTTTTTGCAGAATACAAAATTAAATTTGTTGAATCTGGACAGTTTCAGGTTTCTATTTTTTTACTTGGAAGAATGAAAAAACAAACTAACGATAGATATATATATCGTAAACAATACAATTTTATAGTTGAATAAAAATTTTAAGTATTTCCAAAAAAAGTACTGAAGAGTAATCATGATTAAAAAAAGTTTATTATTTTTTACGTGTTCAATTATTTTTTGTCTTTGTTCCTGCGATCCGTCTCCAACCAGTGGCATACAGGTTGAGATTCCTGAAGTTACATGGCAAATCTCAGAAACAAAAGATGTCTATAAAATAGGTGATACTATAACACTTCAACTTTCATTTAAATCAGATTTTCTGAAATTTAACAACTATCGACTTGGAATGAAAGTATATTACGAAGATGGTAGTGATCTTGCATATGATTCTATCCTATTAGAATTAAATGCTAATAATTGCACAAATAGAGAAATTATCATTGATAGTAGCTATGATGTTGGTGATTCACAAATTAAATTACTATTTAATTCTTCAATTCTAAAAAGCGGCAGGTATTATATCTCAACATATTTAATTGGTAACCAAAAGAAAACAACAAATTACAAATACATAACAAGACAAAGAATTCCAATCATTATTGAATAATAAACAGAATTCCATTCTGTATAAAGCCTTTCTGTTCATAATGATTGTAATGAACAGAAAGGCTTTTTTATCAAAAAAACTGACAGACTTATGAAATCAGACACAGATGAAACAGAATATTTTTATATCTTTTTTATCCGTTTTATCTGCGTCCATCTGTGTTTATTTTTTCAAAACTTCTTTAATTGCAGCCAGCAGGTCAGAGTATTCTGTGAATGCTGGAATTTCCGGGTAATCAGCCTTAATTTTATCTGTTGTGCGGAAAAGGAATCCGACTTTTGATGCCTGAATCATTCCCAGATCGTTGTAGCTGTCTCCAAAAGCGATTGTTTCGTAGCCGATTGACTGGAGAGCTTTTACAGTTGTGAGTTTTGACTGTGGACAGCGCATTTTGTGAGATACAATAAAGCCTTTTTCATCAACTTCAAGGCTGTTGCAGAAAACTGTAGGCATCCCTAGTTTTTTAAGGATTGGACCTGCAAATTCTTCAAATGTGTCGCTTAAAACGATTGTCTGACTCATAGAGCGCAGTTCATCAAGAAATTCTTTTGCTCCGGGAAGGGGATCAATTTTTGCAATTGTATTCTGAATGTCTTTAAGTGTAAGACCGTGGTCTTTAAGGATTCCGATTCTCCACTTCATAAGCTTGTCGTAATCAGGTTCGTCGCGGGTAGTGCGGCTAAGTTCAGGAATGCCTGAAACCTTTGAAAATTCAATCCAGATTTCTGGGGCAATTACGCCTTCCATATCTAAACATGTAATATACATTGCGGTTCTCCGGGTAATTTAATTATATAGAAGATAATACTCAAAAATAGTGTTTATGAAAATAGACTTATGTGTTCAGATGTGTATAAAAAATCATACAGTAAAAAACTATTTGTATATTTTTGTATACACTGAATAAAAAAATATACAAAAAATTGAAAATGAATTTTTTTGCGTTATAATGGTACTGGCCTGTTAAGTCTTTATATTATAACGAAATAAAAATCCCTTTGACAAAAAATCTCTAATGCTTAAAAGTTGGCACACTTCTTGCTAATTATACTTTGCAACAAAAAGTATAATCAGGAGAAAGGTTATTATGGAAATGTTAGAGAGTTACATTCATCAGATTCAGCGTTATGCACTCCTCACTAGAGAAGAAGAAGCTGAAATTTCAAAACGCATTGAAAACGGCGACAGAGCTGCTGTTACAAAACTTGTAAACAGTAATCTTCGTCTTGTTGTCAGCATTGCAAAAAAATTTAACATGAGAGGTTCTGTTTCAATTATGGATTTAATCCAGGAAGGAAATATGGGCCTTATGTCTGCAGCTGAAAAATTTAATTACAGCTTCAATACACGGTTTTCAACTTATGCTTATACATGGATTCTTCAGTATATGCTCCGTTATCTTTACAACAAAACATCTATGATTGCTCTTCCACACAGAAAAGAAGAATTTTTAAGAAAGATAAAAACTGCAAAAGAAGAATTTTATCAGGTATATGACAGAGAACCATCTGTAACAGAACTTGCTGATTTTGCAGGTGTTAGCGAAGAAGATGTTGCAGAATCAATGGCTTATTCATATACAGTTACAAGTATTGATATTGAAACTTCAGAAGATGGAAATGCTACAATCGGAGATCTGATTCCTGATAATAAGTACAATCCTGAAGTAAATTATCTTCGTGAAGTTGAAAAATCAGAATTAAAAAACATGATTGAATCACTTCCTGACAATGAAAGAAAAGTAATTTACTGCAGATATAATCTTGCAAACGAAGCTCATGTTCCAACTCTCCGGGAATTAAGCGATTCAATGGGTGTTAGTGCTGAAACTGTAAGGCAGATGGAACTTAGAGCCATGCGCAAAATCAGACAGGCAGCTGAAACACCAGTTCTTCAGGCTGTAATTGCATGATTTAAAGTAAAACTATTCCAAATCTTTAAATTTCCTACTATATTAAATGCACAGAAGTTCTTTTTTTTATAAAATTACACTTCTGTGCATTTTTTATGGCACCTGTAAATAATTCGAATAAAAAAAATACAACTCAAAAAAAGCCTGCTGCAAGAAAACGCAGTTCTACAGGAACAAGACGGTCACGCAGCAGAAAAACTAAACTTGATACTTCAAAACTCAGCCTCTTTTTTGGAATCGTATTTCTTATTATCTGTGTCTGTGTTGCTGTAAATGTTTTATCTGTAAGTAACAATGACTCAAAAGAGTCCCGGAACCAGACTGTTACAGCTGCAAAACCTGCAGCTCCTGCCGCATCTAAAAAAACTGAAACTTTTGAAAAAACTTTCTCATGGGAAAAAAAATCTTCCTCTGGTACTTCTTCAAAAAGTACAGCATCTCCTAAGGCACCGTCAAAAACTGCTTCTTCTGTCACTGTAAAACAGGCTGCCCCTTCTTCTGCATCAAATTCGTCTAAGACTCAGAGTTCTCAAACAAAAACTGCCGTTACATCTGCAGCTCCTGCAAAAACTGAAACTCCGAAAGTTCAGCCTCAGGTTCAGCTTAAGCCTTCTGCGCCTGTTGCCAGTGCAAAAGGTGATACTGGAAATTCAAATACTATAGTTAAACCTAAGGTTTCTGTTCCTCAGGAAAAACCTTTTCCTTTTACAATTCCTCAGGCTAAAAACGGAGCTACACTTGTAATCATTATTGATGATGCAGGTTTGAATGTTTCAAATACTAAAAAATACACAGCACTTCCGTTCCCCCTTACAATTGCAGTTTTGCCAAAACTTTCTCATACAAAGGACTGTGCTTATGCAGTACGTTCTTCCGGAAAAGAACTTATTCTTCATCAGCCTATGCAGTCCCTTAATCACAATCTGAATCCCGGGCCTGGAAAAATTACTGTAGATATGAGTTTTGCAGAAATCAGTTCCATTGTTAATGAAAATCTTGCAGAACTTGGTCCGGGAGTAAAAGGCATTAATAACCATGAAGGCAGTGAAGTTACTGAAGATGTGCTTCGTATTGGAGCTGTACTTGATGTGTGTCTTGAAAATAAAATTTATTTTCTGGACAGCCGCACAACTGCAAATACAAAAGCACCTCAGGCTGCCCTTGAGCGTGATATGAAAATTTTTGAAAAAGCAGGTCCATACATTGATAATGTTGTTTCCAGAGAAGCCATGCTAAAAGAAATGTATAAGGCCCTCGACTTTGCAAATAAAAATGGAAAAGCTATAATAATCGGGCATGTAGATAAAAGTGCAAATATTCTTCCGGCTCTTCTTTCTGATATGTATCCCTATCTCATAAAAGCCGGCTACAGATTTGCAACTCCTTCTACTTTATAAGTGAGACAAAAAAATGAAAGTTTTAGGTATTGAATCAAGCTGTGATGAAACCGCATGTGCCATTGTTGAAGACGGACACAAAATCATCAGTAATGTTGTTGCTACTCAAATTCCTTTCCATCAGGTGTATAAAGGTGTTGTTCCTGAAATTGCCAGCCGTAAGCATGCAGAGTGGATTCTGCCGGTTGTTCGTCAGGCACTCAAAGAAGCAAATATGACTCTTGATGAAGTTGATGCTATTGCAGCAACTAACAGACCTGGACTTATGGGCTCTCTTTTAATCGGCCTTACATTCGGTAAAACCCTTGCCTGGTCATTAAACAAACCTTTTATTGCCGTAAACCATATGCTGGGGCATCTTTATGCCGCACATCTGGAAAATGACATTCCATATCCATACATCGGACTTCTTGTTAGCGGAGGTCATTCAATTATTGCCAAAGTGAAGGGATTTGATGATCTGGAAGTTCTTGGAACTACAATCGACGACTCTGTTGGCGAAGCTTTTGATAAAGTAAGTAAATTCTACGGGCTGGGATATCCTGGCGGAGTAGTTATTGATAAACTTGCACAGAAAGGTGATCCAAAAGCTTTTGCTTTTCCAGTAGCAAAAATCGACAAGGGTGAAGATCACCGCTATGATATGAGTTTTTCCGGTTTAAAGACTGCTGTAATTCATCAGGCAGATATGTTCTTA
The DNA here is from genome assembly GCA_016297415.1 of Treponema sp. Classification (GTDB taxonomy): domain Bacteria; phylum Spirochaetota; class Spirochaetia; order Treponematales; family Treponemataceae; genus Treponema_D. The sequence goes on along the minus strand of JAEDGQ010000017.1, from coordinate 24,067 downwards.
AAGCCCGGCTACGAAAAAACAACAGAAAACCTCTGTGCTTCATTTCAGGAAACTGCCGTAAAAACTTTAACAGGCAGACTTTTCAGGGCAATTGAAGATACAGGAATTAAAACAGTTGTTGCCGGCGGCGGTGTTGCTGCTAACAGCAGACTTCGTGCAATCCTTGCTGAACGGACAGACATTAAATGTATTTTTCCTCCGTTAAAACTTTGCGGAGATAATGGTGCAATGATTGCCGGTGTGGCTTATCACTTTCTGGAAAGAGGTGACCGCAGCGGAATTGATACAACAGCCTGTGCAAGAATTCCTCAGTTCAAGAGGGGCCTGAAAAATCTGGAAACTTTTGGACGCAGATAAATAAAGCACCAGGTTATGGAACCGTGGCGAAGCCAGTCCGGAGCAAAGCGCAGGACCGAGGGTTACCGAGCGGTGGAACAACCGGCCCGAAGGGGGTGCCCGAATTAAAAGGAAGAAGAAATGAAAAACTTAAAAGACTTAACATACGGTATTGTGGGAATGGGAATTATGGGTGGCTCAATTGCAAAAGCTATCCGCCAGAACATTTTAAGTCAGAACGGAGCAAAAGGAAAAATCTATGCCTGTAACAGAAGTACAGCATGTCTTTCCCAGGCTCTGGCCGAAGGTGTAGCAGACAAAATTTTTACAAGCACCGAATACCATAAACTTCTTCCTGAATGTGACCTTGTTTATGTTTGTCTTTATCCTCATGCCACTCTGGATTTCTTAAAAGTAAACAGAGAATATTTTAAAAGCGGAGCTATTGTAACAGATATTTCCGGAGTAAAAGGAATATTCGAAAAAGAGCTTCCTTCAATTCTTCGCCCGGATGTTGATTTTATTATCGGTCATCCTATGGCAGGCGGCGAAAAAGAAGGCTACGCTCATTCCACAGCTTCAATGTTTATAAACCGCAACTATATTCTTTGTCCCATCGAAGTCAACAAAGATGAAAATCTTAATTTAATGCGTGATTTTATTACAGAAATCGGTTTTTCAAGAATAACAGAAACAACATGCAGCCTCCACGATTATAAAATCGGTTTTACAAGCCAGCTTTGTCATGTTATTGCATGTGCTCTCGTTGACAGTGCTCAGGACGAAGAAATTACTGCCTTTGGCGGCGGAAGTTTTGAAGACCTGACCCGTATTGCCATGATAAATGCTCCTTTGTGGACAGAACTTTTTACAAGCAACAAAGAAAAACTTGTAGAACACATTGAAAATTTTGAATCAGTTGTGAGCCAGTTTAAGGAAGCAGTTAAAAACGAAGACAAAGAAAAGCTGATGGCCCTGATGGAAGAAAGCCGTGAAAAAAGACTTAAAATGGGGTCAATCAGAACAATTGCAAAGTAGGGCGTTCCGGCAGATAAACTGCCGTCGTACTTTCCGCCGTTCCGCTGCCGCTCCATCCCTGACGGGACGGCTCCGCCGCGGCTACAATTACTAACGCTTTTTTGGGATACAGCCGCTTATGCGGATTTTTAGGAGATAAATTATGAATACAGAACTTTTAGATGCAGCAATCCGTCGTGTACCGGATTTTCCAAAACCTGGAATTGAATTTTATGACATTACAAGTCTTCTTACTGATGCGGCCGCTTTCCGTGCTGTAATTGAAGAAATGTGTGCTATTTATAAAGAAAAAGATATTGATGCTGTTGCAGCCGTTGAAAGCCGCGGTTTTATTTTTGGAGCTCCACTGGCAGAAAAACTGGGAATTCCTCTTGTTCTTATCCGCAAAAAGGGCAAGCTTCCCGGCGAAACTGTATGTCAGTCTTACGCCCTGGAATACGGCGAAGCTGAAATTGAAGTTCATAAAGCTGATGTAAACGAAGGTGATAAATTCCTTATTGTAGACGATCTTATTGCTACTGGCGGAACTCTGGACGCAACACGCAAACTCCTTGAAAAACTTGGTGCTGTTCCAACTGATGTATTTGGTGTAATCGGTCTTCCTGCCCTTAAATACGAAGAAGCATTAAAGCCAATGACTGTAACAACTCTCATTAACTTTGAGGGTGAATAAGTTTTAAGCCTTTCAGGTTAATATTTCCAGGCCCGGTCTTTTTTGATCCGGGCCTTTATTTTTTTACCAAGCAGGCGGCGTTCCCGGCTGGCTTTTGTCGGTTTTGTAGCCCGGCGTTTTTTCTGAATGTGGCAGGCGGCAGCAATTTTTGCTTCAAGCCGTTCCAGAGCAATTTCTCTGTTGCGCTCCTGAAACCGCTGGTCATCAACGTCAATAAAAAGCTGGTCCTCTGCATTTATTGAATTTGCCAGCTTTATGCGGAGAAGGGCAACTTCTGTTTCTGTCAGACCTTCCAGCTGACTTATATAAATTGCTGCATGAACTTTTGTATTAACCTTGTTTACGTTCTGTCCTCCGGCACCCCCGGATCTGGCAAAAGAAAGTGAGACGCAGTTCTGAATTGAAGAATGAAGTTTTGCTCTGTCCATAATATAAATGTAGTAAAAATGTTTAGAAATGACAAATATCTCTCTTTATATGGGTTAAAATAAAATAACTACGGACGAAAAGTCAAAAAGAGGGGAATAGTCCGTAAAAATCCGGAAAGTTCGCGGCCGCACTGCGTGTTATCGGCAAATCTACGGACGAAAAGTCAAAAAGACGGGAATAGTCCGTAAAAATCCGGAAAGTTCGCGGCAGCACTGCGTGTTATCGGCAAAACTACGGACGAAAAATCAAAAAGAGGGGAATAGTCCGTAAAAATCCGGAAAGTTCGCGGCAGCACTGCGTGTTATCGGCAAAACTACGGACGAAAAATCAAAAAGACGGGAATAGTCCGTAAAAATCCGGAAAGTTCGCGGCAGCTTCATCCAACTCATCTGGGTTTTATTTAAAAACAAAAACGGCCTCCCCAAAAGGAAGACCGTTTCAAGTCTTATTAATTATTAACTGTTAATTATTAATTAATTAAGCACGTACCAGGTGAATAGCGAATCCGCCGATTTCTTTGTCGAGGTAAACTACCTTAAGTGGTGAACCTTCTTTACCTGTGTATTTTTCTGTACCGGCAACTGGCTTAAAACCAAACTGTTCCAGGTAACCGAGAGCGCGTTCAATGTTGTTACACTGGATAGAAATGTGACCCATTGTACCACGACCCTTTGACTTCATAACTTCGATTTCTGAAGAAGAGAAGATTGAAGAGTTTCCAACTTTCTTTTCCAGACCGAAGAGAGCAAACATGTTAGCTACATCGTCAGCTTCTTTTTCGCCAGATGTGTTAATACCAACATGTGTTACTTTGAAGCCATGCATAGCTTTAACGGCACCCTTACAGATTTCTGTAATTTCGTCCCATTTTTCCCCTTCGATAAGTGGCTTTTTAACCATCCATGTACCACCCATACAGAGGATGTTCTTGCGTTTAGCATATTCACCAACGTTTTCAGTTGTTACACCACCAGTTGGCATGAATGTACACTGTGGGAATGGACCACCGAAGTCATCAATGATTTTGTATCCACCCTTGCGTTCAGCAGGGAAGAGTTTAAGGTGTGTTACACCCTTGTTAACACATGCTGTAATTTCAGATGGGTTAGAAATACCAGGCATTGTTGGAACATTGTTTTTGATACACCAGTCAACTACATCTGGGTTGTATCCAGGTGATACGATGAATTTAGCACCTGCTTTAACTGCTTTTTCAGCCTGTTCTACGTTGAGAACTGTACCAGCACCAACCAGCATATCTGGTTCTGCCTTTACCATTTCTGAAATTGCTTCAGCTGCACAAGCTGTACGGAATGTAACTTCCGAAGCTGGAAGACCACCCTTAACGAGTGCGTGTGCGAGAGCTGCTGCTTTTGAAGCATCTTCGATTGCAACTACTGGAATAATACCAATGTCACGGAATGTGTCGTAAATATCTTTTGCCATGAATGACTCCTTAAAAAGAATGACAATTTATAAGTTTCTATATAATAGTGAATTCTTTTTTTATTATCAATAAGATTAATTATATGGGCGTGCCCTGCCTTTCGGCAGGTCGGGCTAACCGCACTTCCGCGCAAAAGCGCTCCATCCCTGACGGGACGGCAAAGCCGGTGCTAATATCCCTCACGCAGACTTTACTTCCAGAGTTCCAGATCAAAGCCTGATTCAAGGGCGTCTTCCAGATTGTCTTCAAGACCTTCGAAAAAGTTAATGCCGGTGCGTTTTTCTACTTCATCGATTGTTACTGCATAGTTAAAATAACTGTCGTCACATTTTTTGTTTGGAAGAATAAAGGCAATTGCTGTGATTTTTTTAGCATCATCTGGAGTTGTCTTGTCTGCTTCGTCTTCGTAGAGTGGTGCCATGATTACCTTGTAGTAGTATTTTGGAACGCTTACTCTGTTTGTTCCGATTGCTGCATAGGCAGAAGCGTCCTCGTCCAGCACTGGTCCTGAAATTACATATACTTTTCCGAATTTCTTTGCCCAGTCACGGACATTTGATTCCAGGTCTTTCCAGATTCCTCTGTTAAAGCTTCCTGCCTGTGGACTCATGTTGCTCATGTAAAAAGTTTCGCTCATTGCTTCCTGACTGAAGGCAAAATCTGCCGCAGGAGAAAGGTGACCTCTGTCGTAGCCGGCACCTTTGTAGTCTGCAAGGGCAGCACTTCCTGTAGTAATCTGGGGGTCTGGCCTGAAGTCGTCTGAACGCTTTGCATTTTTTTCAAGTTCTTTTTCTTCAAGACAGTAAGCACTCCATTCTGCCTGCTCGTAAGTTTCCCGGTAGCAGATTGAATAATGCTGGTAATTCCTGATTTCGTGGTCTTTTCCATGATTTGTTCCTGCACATACCGGGTATGCCAGAAGATCTGGAAGTAAAATAACACCATCTGAAGTTTCAGGGGATTGAACAGGTGCCGGTGATGTCTGCTGAGGCTCTGGTCCGTTCTGAGCTGTTGAATTCTGCTTTTCCTGAGCAGGTGTCTGTGGGGCAGGTTCGATTCCTAAAACTGAATATATTTTTTCTGTTGCTGCTGCAACTGCATCATCAACTTTTGCATGAAACTGCGGATTGTTTCTGTAAAACCAGATTCCTGCTGCAAGCAGGATAATAAGTACTGTAAGCCAGACTGATCTGTTTTTTTTCTGTTTTCTTGCCATAATCTGTTTCTCCAAGCGGGCGTTGCGGGCGGCGTTTGAGCCCGCAGTAGGGATAGGGCGCAACGAAGTGCGCACGTAAGGGGAGACTTCCCCTTCCTTTTTAATATTGTAAACAAAGAATTGAATAATCACTATAAAAAACGATAAAATAATTTCTTAAGGTAGGTTTTTTATGTCAAAAGTACAGTTCCCAAAAGATTACAAAGCTTTGCTTGGTCCAAAAGAAACTGAGCATGCAATCGTAATGATAAAAGATTTTTTTCAGAGTCAGCTTTCTACTGCTCTTAATTTAACTCGTGTTACAGCTCCTTTGTTTGTTCAGAGCGGAACTGGTCTTAACGATGACTTAAACGGTATTGAACGTGCAGTAACATTTCCTGTAAAAGATATGAATGATACACGCATGGAAATTGTTCACTCTCTTGCAAAATGGAAGCGTGTAAAAGTTACAGACCTTAACCTGGCTCCAGGATATGGTATTTACACAGATATGAATGCCATTCGTGCAGACGAAGAACTTGATAACATTCACTCACTTTATGTTGACCAGTGGGACTGGTGCCGTTGTATGGACGAAAAAGACCGTACAATCATGTACCTTAAGGAAGTTGTAAGAAAAATTTACGACTGTCTTAAGCATCTTGAATTCTGTATCTATGACCGCTACGACGCTATTAAGCCTGTTCTTCCTGAAGAAATTACTTTTGTTTATGCAGATGACCTTCAGAAAGAATTCCCGAACCTTACTCCAAAAGAAAGAGAAAATGCCGTTGCTAAAAAATACGGAGCTGTTTTTCTGATTGGTATTGGAGGCAAACTTCCTGACGGAACTATCCACGACGGTCGTGCCCCAGATTATGATGACTGGATCAGTGAAAGTGGTGACGGTCACCGTGGTCTTAACGGCGACCTGCTTGTATGGAATCCTGTTCTTGAAAGCTCTTATGAACTTTCTTCTATGGGTATTCGTGTAAGCCCTGAAAGCCTTAAGGCTCAGCTGGAAGAAAGAGGATGCCCGGAACGAGCAAAACTGGAATTCCACAAGAGACTTCTGGAAGGTAAGTTAAGCTATACTATCGGCGGTGGTATTGGCCAGAGCCGTCTGTGTATGTTCTTCCTTCGCAAGGCTCATATCGGAGAAATTCAGGTTAGCATGTGGCCGGAAGAAATGAAGGTTGAATGTGCCAAACACGGAATTAACCTGCTGTAGGTTATACATCCACAGATTACGCAGAGGTGCACAGTTAAAGTGTAAATCTGGTGTGCTGTGGATTTTTTTTTGAGACGGAGAATTTAGAGGGAAGTCAAAATGAACGAATCTTATATATACAAAACCAGTGAACTGGAAACTTCTCTTTCTTCCTTTGCAGAAAAAGGGATTACGGAATTTACATTGCAGGATCAGGAAGTCCTTGAACACAAAGGTAAACTTCTTTCGTTTTTGAAAAATTTTGAAAAGAAATGCCCTGAAGTTCTTCTGACTCTGCCTGTTTCTGCTTCTGTTCTTGATATGGATGTATGCAAAGCCTGTTCCAGAATTTTCTGTACTCTGGAAATTCCTTTTACAGGAACATCTAAAGGCAATACTTATCTTTTTGATAAAAAATTCTTCAGCCGCCGCTCTCAGATGCTTAACACTCTCGGCCTTGTTTTCGGCTTTAATCTTGATTTTGCCCTTAATGCCGGTGACGGAATCAAACTGTTTTTTGACAGACTTGATTTTGCCGTAAGCCTTTATCCAAATCATATTGATTTTTCACAGATGGAAACTGACAGCAAAAACACCGGCCGTGCCAGTGCTACTTTTTCTACTCAGGATATAAAAAGAGCAGGAAAAGTTGCCGCTGGAGCACAGTGTTTCTATACTTATGGCAGGGCAGTTACATGGTTTCTGTCTGTGCTTGCACCTTTGAAAATGAGTCCTTCAAGATTTTTTGAAGATTTTTCTGAATGGTGTGCCCTTAATAACTACCGTCTTGAAGGGGACTGGGAAAACTTAAAAAAGAATCATAAAGAAATTGAAAAAATGCAGCTGGCTTTTCTGAAGTTTAAGTACGAAGAAAAAAACAAAGAGCAGCTGTTTGAAGCTGTCAGCAGTATTGTTCGCCTGAACGGAGCTTTGAGCAGATGTTACGGCGAAAATGAAGAATGTGAAGTTGAACTGTCATATAATCCTGAAGAACTTTTAGGCGGCGGTGCCATGAATGTTCAGTCATTCTTTGATAATTCCTTTTTGGAATACAGCACTGTAAAAGTTTTTATGGGAAGTGATGGTCCGGACTTTAAATACTGTTAAAAACGGGTCAGGGGGTGGAGCCGCGCCCTGGCGTTGCGAAGCAATGGAGCGCTTTTGCGCGGAACGGCGGAACACCCGACGGCACTTGTGCCGGGACCTCCTTTTTTAATTTTTTTTATTATTTTTCTTGCCATTTATACCATATTTTTATTAATTTATTTATATATAGAAAATCACATTAATTCTGGAAGCGAGAATGAGTAAAAAAGAAAATCAGGAAACTGTTGAAAATCAGAATGAAAATGCAGAAACTCAGGCAGAAGAAACTGAAGGGGTAAAAGCTGAAGAAGCTGCCCCAAAAACTCCTGAAGAACGCATTGCAGAACTTGAAGCCCAAATCGAAAATATGAAAAAAGAAGCCCTTTACAAGGCTGCTGAAAACGATAACTGGCGCAAGCGTATGATGCAGCAGAAAGAAGAGGCAGTAGCTTATGCCAATGCTAATCTTCTTAGTGATCTTCTGGACAGTATCGATAATCTTGACCGTACTGTTGAAGCTGCAAAAAAATATGAATCAGAAGAAGTTAAAAATATTGTTGAAGGTATGCAGATGGTAAGCAAAGGCCTTGTAAGCATGCTGGAAAACAAATACGAACTTTCAGGCTATGGTGCTGAAGGAGATGAGTTTGACCCTGAACTCCACGAAGCAATTGCCAGATCTGAAGAAGAAGGTATTGAAAAAGAAACCTTAAAGGCAGTTTACCTTAAAGGATACAAGCTTAAAGACAGAGTAATCCGCCATGCAAAAGTATTGGTATCTGTTCCAAAGGCTTAAAAAAACGGAAAACAGGTAGCAGGTAATTTTTGAATCCTGTTACTTATTTATAAAATAATAAATTAATTAGGATTCAGGTTTTCAGAAACTTAATCCGGGGGATTTTAATATGGGAAAAATTATTGGTATTGACCTTGGTACAACAAACTCTTGTGTTGCCGTAATGGAAAATGGTACACCTGTTGTAATTCAGAACTCTGAAGGTGGACGTACAACTCCATCTATCGTTGGTTTTACTGCTAAAGGAGAACGCATTGTTGGTGCTCCTGCTAAAAACCAGATGGTAACAAATCCTAAAAATACAGTTTACTCTGTAAAACGTCTTATCGGTCACCGTTACAGCGAACTTACAGGTGAAGCTACAAAACTTCCTTATGCAATCAAAGACAATGGTTCTGATGTTCGTGTAGAAGTTACAGAAAACGGTGCTCAGAAACAGTTCTCTCCACAGGAAATCTCTGCGTTTATCCTTCAGAAAATGAAGAAAACTGCTGAAGATTATCTTGGTGAACCAGTTACAGAAGCTGTAATTACTGTTCCAGCTTACTTTAACGATGCTCAGCGTCAGGCTACAAAAGATGCCGGTAAAATTGCCGGTCTCGATGTAAAACGTATCATCAACGAACCAACTGCAGCTTCTCTTGCTTTCGGTTTTGATAAAGACCAGAAATCTGAAAAAACAATTGCTGTATACGACCTTGGTGGTGGTACATTCGATATTTCTATTCTTGAACTTGGTGACGGTGTATTTGAAGTAAAAGCTACAAATGGTGATACACACCTTGGTGGCGATGACTGGGACCGTGTAATCGTTAACTGGCTCATTGACGGATTTAAGGCTGATACAGGAATCGATCTTTCTGGCGATGCTATGGCTCTCCAGCGTCTCCGTGACGAAGCTGAAAAAGCTAAGATTGCTCTTTCTAACCAGACAACTGTAGATATTAACCTTCCATTCATTACTGCTGATGCTACAGGTCCAAAACACCTTCAGCGCTCACTTACACGTGCTCAGTTTGAACAGATGACTGATTCACTCTTTGAACGTACAAAGGAACCTTGCCGCAAAGCTATGGCTGATGCAGGCATTACTGCTGACAAAATCGATGAAGTTCTCCTTGTTGGTGGTTCTTCCCGTATGCCAAAAGTACAGGAAATCGTTAAACAGATTTTCGGAAAAGAAGGTTCAAAAGGTGTAAACCCTGACGAAGCTGTTGCAGTTGGTGCTGCAATCCAGGGTGGTGTTCTTGCAGGTGACGTAAAAGACGTTCTCCTCCTTGATGTAACTCCTCTTTCACTTGGTATTGAAACAATGGGTGGAGTAATGACAAAACTTATTCCACGCAACACTACAATCCCTACAAAGAAGAGCCAGGTATTCTCTACAGCTGCTGATGGTCAGACTGCTGTAACAATCCACGTTCTTCAGGGTGAACGGGAAATGGCTGCTCAGAACCGTACTCTCGGTAACTTTGACCTTGTTGGTATTCCGGCAGCTCCACGGGGTGTTCCACAGATTGAAGTAACATTCGATATTGATGCTAACGGTATCGTTCACGTATCTGCAAAAGATATGGGAACTGGTAAAGAACAGCACATTCAGATTACTTCTTCATCTGGTCTTTCAGAAGACGAAATCAACCGCATGGTTAAAGATGCAGAAGCAAATGCTGAAGCAGACAAAAAGCAGCGTGAAGCAATTGACGTTAAAAACGAAGCTGACAGCCTGATTTATGCTACTGAAAAGAGCATTAAAGAACTTGGCGACAAAGTAAACGATGCTGAGAAGCAGGCTTGTGAAACTGCTGTTGCTGAACTTAAAAAAGCTCTTGAAAGCAACAATACAGACGAAATTAAGGCAAAAACTGAAGCTCTCAAACAGGCTTCTTACAAAATTGCTGAAGAAGTTTACAAACAGCAGAGTGCTGCAGGTGCTCAGCCTGGTGCTGATGCAGCAGGTGCTGCCGGTGCAGGTGCAGATGCCGGAGCTTCAAATGCAGGTGCAAGCGGATTCAATAAGGGATCTGCTGACGATGTAGACTACGAAGTTCACGACAACTAATCGGAAATTGCGTTGCAATTTTTAAGGTAACAAGGAAATAGGTAACGGGGCACAGGTATTGTATTTTTGCTCTGTTACCTATTATTATTTTCAAAAATAAAAAAAATCAAAGGGTCATTAAAATGGCAGCTAAAAGAGATTACTACGAAGTTCTAGGTGTTGAAAAATCTGCATCAGCTGATGAAATTAAAAAAGCATACCGCAAGCTGGCAGTAAAGTATCACCCTGACCGTAATCCTGGAAACAAGGAAGCTGAAGATAAATTTAAGGAAGCTACTGAAGCTTACGAAATTTTGTCTGATGAAAAGAAACGCCCCCTTTATGATCAGTACGGTTTTGCCGGTGTTGATGGTAATGCCGGATTTGGTGGCGGCGGATTTAGCGGCTCTCATGCATATCAGGATTTTTCTGATCTGTTCGGCGGAATGGGCGGTGGATTTTCTGATATTTTTGAAGGCATTTTTGGCGGTGGCGGAAGCCGAAGCAGAAACCGTAATCCAAACGCTCCTCAGCAGGGACAGAGTCTTCGTTACGATCTGAATATTTCTTTTAAAGATGCTGTTTATGGTACAAAGGCTGAAATTAAATTCAGTCACAATGAAACCTGTTCTGAATGTAACGGTTCTGGTGCTGCAAAAGGCGGTGTTCGTAAGACCTGTACAACTTGTAATGGTGCAGGTCAGGTAAGACGTTCTGCCGGTTTCTTTGCCGTACAGCAGACTTGTCCAGCTTGTAGCGGAGCCGGAACTGTTATTGATAAACCATGTACAAAATGTCGTGGTTCTGGTGTTGAAGAAAAATCAAAAAGAGTTACCCTTAATATTCCTGCAGGAGTTGATGACGGAAAAAGAATCTCAATTCACGGGGAAGGGGACTGCGGTAAAAATGGCGGTCCAAGCGGTGATCTTGTTGTTGTTCTTCATGTTGAAAATCACAAATTCTTTGAGAGAAGCGGTCAGGATTTATACTGTGCCGTTCCTGTTACAATGGTACAGGCAGCTCTTGGAGAAACTATTTTTATTACAACTCTTGATGACAAAAAGATTGAATTTAAGATTCCTGCCGGTACTCAGAACGGAAAACTTCTCCGCATTAAGAATGAAGGTGTTCCTGTAATCAACAGTACCCGTAAAGGCGATCTTTATATTAAGATTCTCGTACAGGTTCCATCAAAGATGAGTTCTAAACAGAAAGCTCTGCTTGAAGAATATTCAAAACTGGATGATGCTACTAAGAGTCCTCAGCCTGTTCCTCTTTCATCTCTCAAAAATTAAAAATGAGTTTAATGTCAGAAGAATTTGAGAATTACATCCGGCCTGGTACAGACAGACTTGCTTTTCTGCAGGATTATCTGAGCCGCCGGGGTGTAAGTTCTTCTGTTATCAATATCGAAGAAAAAAAACATCTCTACGTAAATTTTCCTTCCCGGTCTTATAACCCGCAATTCAAAATAAAAACCCTGATTTCTCACTATGACAGAGTTGAAGGCAGTCCTGGTGCAAATGATAACAGCGCCGCTAATTTTGCTCTTGCAGATTTTGCTGTTAAAGTCTATGAAAAGGCCTCCAGAGGCAGGGCTTCCAATATCCGTATTTTTTTTACTGACGGAGAAGAACTGGGAGAAGAAGGTGTAAAAAGTCAGGGAGCTTTTGGCCTTGCTGAGCTTTTCAGGAAACTGGGCATTAAAAATGATGATGTGTTTGTATTTGACGCCTGTGGCCGGGGAACTGTACCAGTTCTTGCCAGAGCGGGAATTGATGCTCTGGCCGGAGGAAAAGACCTTAAGAAAGCAAATCCTGTGTTTGTAAGACATTTTGCATCTTTGTTTGAACGGACTCAGAAAATTCTTCAGAAAGTTAGTCCTCACAACTGGATGACTCTTCCTGTTCCTTACAGTGATAATGCCGGATTTCTTGCCTGCGGAATTCCTGCCGTTGCCATAACTTTTTTACCGGAAGAAGAAGCTTCGGCTTACTATATGGAACTTATGAAAGATAAAAATCTGGAAAAAGCCGTAATGAACGCAAGGCTTGATGAAGATGCAGGGTTCCGGTTTGAGTATGAAGAAAAAATGCCTGTAACCTGGAGACTTTTTCATACCAGGTTTGATAATATTTTAAGCCTTACTCCTGAAACATCAGAAATAATGGAAAAAATTCTGGAGGAACTGACGGTCCTTTATTCTTAAAGGGGACGCAGCAAGGGGTGGAGCAGTGGCTCTGCCAGTCTGGAGCGGAGCGGAAGACCGAGGGTTACCGAGCTGCGGAAGTCCGTTTGATATGGAAGCTTCTGCCTTCTAGAAAAATTCGTAAATATTGCATATATTTGCAAAAATCAATAATATATATTGCATAAATATACAAAACAATTAGTCTAAAGATGATTTTCTGGTTTATAGAAACCCCGGGAATTATCAAGGAGAAATAAAATGGCTAAAGATAAAGTTGTTCTGGCTTATTCTGGTGGACTTGATACTACTGTTATCATTCCATGGCTCAAAGAAAATTATGATTATGATGTAATCGCTGTTTGTATTGATGTAGGTCAGGGTGATGACTGGGAAGCAATCAAAGGTCGTGCACTTAAAACTGGTGCTTCTGCATGTTATGTTGTAGACGCTCGTCAGGAATATATTGAAGAATACATCTGGCCAGCCCTTAAAGCAAATGCTGTTTATGAAGATGAATATCTTCTTGGTACATCTACAGCTCGTCCACTCATCGGAAAAATCCTTGTTGAATATGCCCGCCAGGAAGGCGCTGTAGCTATCTGTCACGGTGCTACTGGTAAAGGAAATGACCAGGTTCGTTTTGAACTTGCAATCAAAGCTTTTGCTCCAGATCTCCGTGTAATCGCTGCATGGCGTGATGACAAATGGAACATGGACAGCCGTGATGCTGAAATTAAGTTCCTTGAAGACCGCGGACTTGAAGTTCCAATGAAGAAAGACCAGTCATATTCTCGTGACGAAAACATCTGGCACATCAGCCACGAAGGTCTTGAACTTGAAAAGACACAGAATGAACCTAACTATCCGCACATGCTTAAGAACACAAAAGTTCCAGAAACTTGTGGTGACGGTGAATATGTAACAATCGACTGGGAAAACGGTGTACCAGTTGCAGTTAACGGCAAAAAAATGAACGGTCTTGAACTCATGGAATGCCTTAACGAAATCGGTGGCCGCAATGGTGTTGGTCTTGTAGACATCTGTGAAAACCGCTGTGTAGGTATGAAGAGCCGTGGCGTTTACGAAACACCGGGTGGAGCAATCCTTTACTTCGCTCACAGAATGATGGACCACATCTGTCTTGACCGTGATACATATCACTACAAGCAGCAGGTTTCTCTCCGTCTTGCAGAACTTATCTACGATGGAAAAGTATTTACACCACTTTATGACGCTCTTATGGCATTTGTTGACTCAACTCAGAAGAATGTTACAGGCTGGACAAAAGTTAAGCTTGTTAAGGGTCAGATTCGTGCCGCAGGTTCAGAATCTAAATATTCTCTTTACAACGAAGATATTGCTTCATTTACAACTGGTGAACTTTACAACCACAAAGATGCTCAGGGCTTCATTACATTGTTCGGACTTCCACTTAAAGTTCGGGCTATGATGGAACAGAAAACTGGTGAAGGCCGAGCTATCGCTGCAAGCAAAGAACTTAAAAAGAGACCAACAGAATAGGCGTCATTTGTTTTTATAAGCTACGCATTTGGGACGCGACCTCCTGTGGCTGCAATGTAAAAAACATCCGTGGATTTTTTATCTTGGGGGGCTGTCCTAAAAGTTCAACTTGCGGTGGTTGAGCTTGTCGAAACCACCATATTTAGTGCAATGGTCATTTCGACAGGTGGTTCCTGAGCCTGTCGAAGGGCTCAATGACCGCTACAGTCATTACTTATTGGACATCCCCTTTTGTTTTTTATAAGCTACGCATTTGGGACGCGACCTCCTGTCGCTGCAATCATTTGTTTTTGTAATGATTGATTTTAGTTAAAACTCTCCGTTTTTCTTCGGGGAGTTTTTTTTATTGAATTACATACACTTATTTCTTTATAATCAAAATTATGAATAAGAATATTTCTTTTTTAATTTCCGCATTGATGCTTGCAGTTGTTTCCTGTACATCTTCTTCCGGCGTTTCTGAACCTCTTTCAACAGATGAAGAAGAGGCTGCATTTAAAAAATTATGCGAGACCCGTTACAATTCCATCAGTATAAGTGCTTTTGGCGACGGCTTTAATCATGCACGCTATCAGTATAAAGACAGCATTCCTCCCTATGAACTGTATGATACAGATCAGATTCTTGGATTTGCAGAAAATATGATTTATTTTCAGAATCCGGACGGTGGCTGGGGAAAGAATTTTGATCTTCAGCGCAAATATACACTGAGCGAACTTCGTCAGATTCAAAAGGAACACAAATCTATTGCTCCTGTAACTTATCATCTTAAGACAGAAGAACATGGCAGTACCATGGATAACCAGAATATTCATTCCCAGATTAAATATCTTTGTCAGGTATATGATCAGGTAAAAAATATTCCTTCTGTTGACAGTAAGCCATATCTTGACTGTGCTACCAGGGCCCTTCAGTGGATTCTTAACGCACAGCACCCTGAAAGCGGTGGTTTTACCGGTGCTGATGTTTACGGAATTACATACAACGACAATGTTATGAGTGATGCCTTAACTCTCCTCAGGGATATTGCCAGAGGAAACGGTTGTTTTGCAGTTTTTCCTGAGGAAACAAGAGACAAAGCACAGGCTGCTTATGAAAAAGGTCTGGATTGTATTCTTAAAACTCAGATTACTGTTACTTTAGGCGACGGAACTAAACTTTTAACAGCCTGGTGTCAGCAGCATTATCACGAAAACCTTCAGCCACGCTGGGCCCGGGAATTTGAACCTCCATGTATCTGTTCTACTGAAAGCTACAAAGTACTTCAGTTTCTGATGGAAATAGAAAATCCTTCAGAAGAAATTAAACGGGCAATTAAAGCCGGTGTTGAGTTTTTTGACAGGGATGATGTACGCATTCACGACAAAAAAGTTGTAGAAGTTCCTCTGGAAACTCCTGTTTACTGGGAAAATGTTAAGCGTACAGATACAAAGGAACGTGTCATGCAGGACAGTCCCGGTAACAGAGATCTCTGGGCGCGTTTTTATGCCCTGGATTCAAGCTTTGATGTTAAAAAAGATGCCAGAAAGCCCATTCAGGGAAAATATCCTCCGGTTTTAAGTCCAATCTGGTGTGACCGCGGCTGTAAATATGTAGAAAATTACATGGATATGAGTCAGGAGCGCCGTACAGGTTACGGATATACAAACACAAACTTTAAGTCTACTCTTAATAAATATAATAACTGGAAACAGAAAAATGGTTTATAGACTCCCGTATTTGTTCTGAGTCTTTTCTTTTTCTGATTCTGAAAGTTCTTAAGATCAGTCAGGCTTAAATTTTATGAATTTAACATCAGGTTCTTTACTAAAAAACATTTTAAAATTTTCAATTCCTCTTATGTTTTCAAATCTGCTTCAGGTTATGTTCAATATGGCAGATATTGCAGTTGTAGGAAAATTTGCAGGTCCCTATGCTCTTGGTGCAGTTGGTTCTACACCACAGTTTCTTTTCCTTTTTACAGGGCTTGCTATGGGGATGGGGCAGGCTGTAAATGTTACTGCAGCTTTTTATCTTGGGCAGAATAATCAGGAAAAATTAAGTAAAACAGTGCATACGGCTTTTTTAATCTGTCTTGCTTATGGAATTGTAATCTGTATTTTAGCCTGGGTTATTGCCCGTCCTGTTCTTGTTTTAACAAAGACAAAGCCTGAGTTTCTTGAAGGTGCAGTTTCCTATCTGCATATAATTCTCCTTGGAATTCCTGCCATGTCTATGTTCAATTATGGAAGCGGTCTTTTTTCTGCAAAAGGTGATAATAAAACACCAATGGTTTTTCTCGGAATCTCAGGTGTTGTAAATATTATTTTAAATCTGGTTTTTGTAATTAAATTTAAAATGGATGTTGAAGGAGTTGCGCTGGCCAGTTTTATTGCAGAATATATAAGTGCGGCACTTGTTCTTATACCTGTTTTATCAGGCAAGTGGGGCGTAAAATTTGAACTCAGGCAGTTAAAAATCGAAAAAGTTCTGGCTCTTAATCTTATAAAAATCGGTATACCTGCCGGACTGCAGAATGCAATCTTTGCAATTGCCAATATTTTCGTTCAGGAAGGCGTTAACAGAATTCCTGCTGCCGGAGTAGTTCAGGGGAATGCGGCCAGCTCAAATTTTGATCCCATTAACTACAATATTATGAACGCGCTTTATACTGCCGGTGCAAGTTTTATCGGACAGAATTATGGTGCAGGAAACAAAAAGAGAGTTTTACATTCTTACCTGATCAGTATGTTCTATGCTTTTGCAGTAAGTTTCTTACTGGGAACTTTTATTTTCTTTGCAGGTGAGCAGTTTATGAGTCTTTTTGTAGATTTGAAGCGGCCGGAATCTGCAGATATTATACTGCAGGGCTGTAACCGCTTTAAGGTTATGGCCTTCAGTTACTGTATCAGTGCTTTTATGGACGGAACAATTGCAGCTTGTCGTGGACTTGGAAAAACAATAGTTCCTTCGATTTTTGTTTTTCTCGGTTCCTGTGTTTTCAGAATCATCTGGGTCAGATTTATCTTTGACGGAAGTTCAATTCAATCTCTATATCTTCTCTATGTTTTCAGCTGGACTATTACAGCTGTAATGGAAATGGTCTATTTTGCTTCCCTGTACAGAAAAATTCCGGAACAAAAAGAATCTGTTAACCTTTAGAAAAAAGTATGCTGAGTCCCGGAAAGTCACCAGTCCTGATAAAATAAGCATAAAAGGTCAATTTCGAGTTTTTTAATTTTAAACAGTGGCAAGGATCACGGGGATTGGACTTCGTCCAACCCCTGCGAGTTTTCTTGCGAAAACTCGTTTATTTACTTGTGCGCGAGGACGCGCACGGCCTGCCTCTCCCTTTGGTCGTGGCAGGGATTGTAAGGGCTGGCGTAGCCAGTTCCGAAGCGTAGCGAAGGAATGAAGCGATAGCGGAACCCTGAAAAGCCTGTTTTTTGCGAAGCAAAAAGCCACCCAAAGAAAAAAAATTTAAAACTCCACATTTGTCCTAAAAATATTTTTATATGGAATTAATGAAAACTTCCAGTTGTGTATAGAATTCAATTCATTCTGAATGTAAAATCAAAGTATATGAAAAAAATAATTGTTTTCACCTTTTTATTTCTGGCATGGGGAACTGAAATGCGGGCTTTTTCCGACAATAAAAAAATTACAATAAAAACAGAAGTTCCTGCAGTCACATCAAATTCTATTTACATCACCTGGAAGGGAATCAAAACTTCAGATAAAAAAGTCCGGGATTATTTCGTTTATGTTAACGATAAAAAACTTCCTTTAAGTGCAGTTCAAAAAGCAGAAGATAAAAACATAAATGTTTCTGTATATAAAAAAGCTTTTTATGATTATTACACAGAGAAAAAAACTGGTATAAAAGGCGGCATGGTAAGCACTGATGTTACTTTTTACTGTGTAGATAAAGATTCTCTGAATCAGCGTCTCACTCCTGAAACTGAATATACAATCAGGGTTGAAGCTGTTTCAAAAAAAGGAAAAAAACTTTATTCTTCAGCTCCTTTTACAATTTCAACTAAAAAAAGTTGTGGAACTGTTCTTGATGTAACAGCTTTTGGAGCTGAAATGTCAGAAAAAATCACTTCCAGAGATAGAAGTGAAAAACCTTTTATAGACAAAAATACTAAGGCGATTCAGCAGGCAATTAATGAGTGTCCGGAATATGGAACTGTTCTTATTCCTGAGGGCATATTCATGTCTGGTCAGCTTAAACTAAAATCCCGTATGACATTGCAGATTGATGGAGTGCTCTGCGGTTCTCCTTTTGCAGACAGTTATGACGATGGATTTTTTATGTATGAATATTACACAGACCGGCGCCGCTGGGGACTTTTAACTGCGGAAAATGCAGAAGAAATCGTACTTACAGGTAAAGGAACTGTAGACGGAAACGGCTGGTTCTTTGCTGCTTCAAACGGCGCTCCTGTTTCTGAGTGGAGCGTTTATTCAGAAGAAGGAGATCCTGATTTTGGTGTCCTTAAAACAAAAGCCCGTCAGCTTGTTAAATATGTAAAAGGCAACAGAAAAACAGTTTACGATTACGGAATTCTGGCAGCTGACTGTGCAGAGTCTTATCTTGCATCTGAAGGAAAGACTAGTGAAACTGCATCGGACAAAGATAAAGGCAATGCCTATGCAGCCAGAAGTACAATGGTAATTTTCAGAAACACAAGAAATGTACTTATCGAAAACCTTATGTTCCTCAATCCTGCAAACCATACAATTAATATAATTAATTCCCGGAATATTACAGTTACTGGAATTACAGCACTTACCTATGACTGCAACAACGGGGACGGAATCGGCTTGTGCTGCAGTGAAAATGCCTGGATTTTTAATAATTTTCTGGATACAGGAGATGACAGTATAGTTTTTAGTGCCGGCGTTGGAAAGTCAGCTTCAACAACAGGTCAGACAGGTGTAAAAAATGTAGAAATTATGGGTAACTACATTCATCATGGTCATGGCGGCGTTGCTTTTGGAAGTCATACAGCACTTGGAATTTCAGATGTCCTTGTTCACGATAATGTTTTTAATCATACTGATGCACCTTTCCGCATAAAATCAGCTCCTGCAAACGGTGGTTTTGTAAAAAATGTAGAATTTACAGACAATGCCATGGCTTTCGTAAAGCAGGCTTTTACAATGTCCACAGATTATAATGATGCAGGAACAGTTTCAAAATACGGTGCCGCAGACAAACCGGCTGTATTCAGCCAGATTTTATGCAAAAACTGTACGGTTTACGGAGTAAGCGGAAATTCTGTTTATGTATGTACTTCCAAAGAAAGTCCTCATTCAGATATAAAATTCAAAAATGTAGTTTTTAAGAGAATCAGCAGTCTTGGAGAATATATTTATCCTTCAGCCGGCGTTACTTTTGAAAATTAAAATAAGGAGAAAAAAAATGGATCTTAAAAAAACAGCAGAAGCATTAAATAAAAACGGTTTTGAAGCTTTTGTAACAGATACAGCTTCCCAGGCAGTAGAAAAAGCTTTTTCACTTATTCCAGAAGGCTCTTCAGTTGGTTTCGGCGGCTCAATGACACTGGAAGAAACAGGCTTCATAAAAAAGCTTCGTTCTTCTGCAGCATACAAGGTTTTAGACCGTGATTCAGCAAAAGACAGTGCAGAAAGAGTTCAGATTATGCGTCAGTGTCTTACAGCTGATTTTTTTGTAACAAGTTTTAACGGTATTTCTGAAACAGGCGTTGCAGTTAACATTGATGGAAACGGAAATCGTGTTGCAGCCATTACTTTTGGTCCAAAAAATGTAATCGTTCTTGCAGGAAAAAATAAAATCACTTCTACAGAAGAAGAAGCTCTGCTTCGTGCCAGAAATACAGCTGCTCCAAAAAATGCAGTTCGCTTCGGAAAAAAGCCTGAAGAAGCAGATTCCCTCTGTAATATTATTCAGACTCTTCGCCGTGGTGGAAACGGCCGCATAAAAGTTATTCTTTTTAATGAAGAAGCAGGTTACTAGGAGCTGCATACTTTTCGCGACCGGCTTTTCAGGGTTCCGCTTTCGCTTCATTGTAAAAAAGGCCAGACAGGTCTGCCCTTTTTTACAACGGCTTCGCCGCCCTTACAATCCGGGCTAAGTTTTATTTTATGAAATTTTACACTATCCGTCCCGAGAATAAAGTCCGTCTGGACCAGCTTCTCCGCAAAGAACTTCCTGCTCTTATAAATAAGGAAGTTTCAAATTCAAAACTTCGTCGTCTCATAGTTGCAGGTGCAGTTAATGTAAATGGAAAGCAGATAAGAATTCCAGCTTACACAGTATTTGCAGGCAGTTCAGTTTCTGTGGCAGTAGAGGAAGAAAAACTTTTCTTCGAAAAACAGCCTGATGACATAAAATATGAAGTCAGGGCAGAAGATGTGCTTTTTGAAGATGATTCGATTATTGTTCTTAATAAACCCAGCCATTTTCCGACAGAAGCAGGTATGGTGGACAGCAGGGATAATCTCCATGCAGCCCTGGTCAGATATCTTTTTGAACGGCAGAAAATTGAGCATCCTAATGCAAAAAATCCTCCTTATGCAGGAATAATGCATCGACTGGACAGAGATACAAGCGGTGTAATTCTTTTTACAAAAAAACGTGATGTAAACGGGGTCTGTCATGATATGTTCGAAAATCATAGGGCAAAAAAAGAATATATTGCCTGTGTTACTTCAGCTTCTCCAAAAGTTTCTGATCTGAAAGCCGGAAAAAAGTTCACTGTTGAATTTTTTATGGGCCGTATAAGTCCTAAAGGTCAGGCCGCAAAGTGGGGAAGACTCCCAAAAAACAAAGGCGGGCTTTCATCAAATACAGACTTTGAAGTATTAAAAAAAGACGGGGACAAAATTTTTATCCGCTGCAGTCTTTATACTGGCCGTACTCATCAGATCAGGGTTCATCTTTCAGACAGTGGTCTTCCTCTTCTGGGTGATGAACTTTACGGTGGTAAACCTTTTGAAAGAATAATGCTTCACGCAGAAAGTCTTACTTTTCCACATCCTGTAACAAAAGAACTGATTAGGGTAGAAGCACCTCTTCCGGAAAATTTTAAGCTTTAATAGACAAAGTCCGGTAAATAAAGTAAGTTAAAACAAAGGGGCTGTAGCTCACCTGGCTAGAGCGTTTGAATGGCATTCAAAAGGTAGTCGGTTCAAGTCCGATCAGCTCCATAATTTTACAATGAATAAATCAATTTTGGCCCTTGTTAGCTGCTCTTTAAAGCAACTGCAAATCTTCTTCTCGGTGGAATTTTTTATGCCCTTACTCTTGTAACGTTTGTAATTGCAACTCGTCTTACAACTGCAGCAAATGCAATTCTTCTTCAGTATACCAATTCAATCTACATAATCGCTTTTGGACCTCTTCTTCTTAAAGAAAAAAATTCTTTTATAGATTATGCAGTCGTTGCAGGACTTATTCTTGGTATGGTACTTCTTGTTGGAGGCGGTCTGAATGCAGACTCCTTAACTGGAATTATTTTTGCCGTCATTTCTGGCTGTGTTTATGGTTTTACAACTATTTTCCTCCTCCGCCAGAAAAGTTCAGATCCTCTGGAATCTCTCAAACTTTCAAACCTTTTGTGTTTTTTAATCTGTCTTCCTTCAATGATAAAGGCAGGTGCTCCGGACGGAAAATCAGCTTTGTTTCTTTTGATTTTAGGCGTATTCCAGATTGGTTTGGCCAGCGTATTGTTTGCACGAGGTGTTAAAGGTGTTCCAGCCTTGAATTCTGCAGTAATTACAATGATTGAACCTCTTATGAATCCTGTCTGGGTTGCTTTGTTTTATAATGAAGTTCCATCAGTATTTACAGTGACCGGGGGATTTGTTATTCTTGGATTCATAATTCTTCACATTACAGTTAAATCGGGAAAAAATCTTCACCTCAGAACAATGAAGCTGCAGCTTAGGTAAATTCTTATATAGGGCAAACGCATTATAATATATTCCCTGCTAAAAATGGCTTCCAGTCGTGAAAACGTCTTGTCGAAACCGCATGCTAGCATGCTACACGCGTTTTGTGCTTGTAACTATATACGTTTGCCGCTCTCGCGGCAGCACAAAACGAGTGTTTTCGCAAGCCGTTTCACTCCTTTGCGCCATTTTTCAATACAAAATCAGTTATAATGCGTTTGCCCTGAAGTTTACCGTCTCTTTCTATTGATTAAATCAAGCTAAAAGAATAAAATATTTTACACTCTACACTAGTGTTATTATGCTCGTTGTAGTGTTTGCTATTCAAATTTAGGACTTGGAAACAAGCCCTTGGAGGAATAAAGTGGTCAAAATCAGACTCAAGAAATTCGGTACAAAGAAAAGACCTTGTTACCGTATCGTAGTACAGGATTCACGTAAGCCACGTGATGGTACAACAATCGAAGAAATTGGAACTTACGATCCAATCGCAGAAGGCGAACAGTTCTCAATCAACGAAGAACGCGCTAAGTACTGGGTAAGCGTTGGTGCTCAGCCAACAGACATGGTACGCAAACTTTTCAGCACAAAAGGCCTTAACAAATAGTTTTACGGGAGTAATGGGAAATGGAAAAAGACCTGATTGAATACATTGCAAAATCATTGGTCGATGATCCCAGTGCAGTCTCGGTAAACGAAACCGAAGGCGAACGTGGTCCAGTTCTTGAACTTCGTGTAGCCCAGGGTGATATTGGTAAGGTGATCGGCAAATACGGCCGTATTGCAAAAGCATTGCGCACAGTTCTGAGTGCTTCTGCTTCTAAAGATGGAAAACGTTACAGTCTGGAAATCTTAGACTAGTATGGCAGAATTAACAGAACAGTTTATTGTTGGATTTATTCGTGGCTCACATGGAGTTACGGGTGAAGTAAAAGTTGAAAGTGCTTCCGGTGAAACAGAACATTTCTATTCAATGAAGGAAGTAACTTTGAGGGACGGCAAAACAGGAGACTCAAAACTCTGTAAGGTTGAGTCAGTAGATGAAGGCGCCGCTACCTTGTATATGAAGTTTGAAGGTATAAACTCCCCTGAAGAAGTTCGTAAGCTCAACGGGTGGCAGATTGTAGTACCTCGAAAATATGCCAGAAAACTCGGTAAAAACGAGTGGTATATTGAAGACCTTAAAAATTGTGCCCTTAACTTTTATCCTGAACAGGGCAATGACGGATTGGCAGTTTGGACTGCACCTGCAACAGGAGAACCTGTTAAAGTAGGAACAATCACAGACGTAATAGAAGGCGGTTCTGGAAACCTTTTGGAGGTTTTTCTGGCCGAGGATTGTGACTTGCTTGCAAGTAACATCAAATATTCTTCAGAAGGAAAGAAAGTAAGGACAGTTTATGTACCTTTCAATCCTCAGTTTGTAAGAAATGTTGATGTAAAAAACAAGTGTATCCAGTTGATGCACCTCTGGATTCTGGAGTAATTCCATGAAATTTACTGTGCTGACCTTATTTCCTGAGATTCCGCGTGCTTTTTTTGAAGCCTCAATCATGGCAAAAGCGGTTGAAAAGGGAATTATTGCTTACGATTTAGTGAATATCAGGGATTTTGCCTTTGATAAACACAAGACTTGTGATGACAAACCGTACGGTGGTGGAGCCGGTCAGTTAATGATGGCAGAACCACTTGGGCGCGCTTTAGACAGCGTAAAAGCTTATAAGAAGCATGTAATTTATGTTACACCTTCTGGAAAGCCTTTTACACAGGCAAAAGCGCAGGAACTTAGTCAGAAGGACGAAATTGTTCTTATATGCGGACGGTACGAAGGTATTGATCAGCGTATAATTGACGAGTACGTAGATGACGAAATCTCAATCGGAGATTACGTTATGTCCAGCGGAGAAGTAGCTGCAACCGTTGTAATCGATGCTGTTTATCGATTGGTTGATGATGTTATTACTCATGAATCGCTGGATGAGGAAAGTTATTCTGGCGGACTTTTAGAATATCCTCAGTATACACACCCAAATGTATACAAAGGCATGGAAGTACCAGCAGTTTTAACTGGTGGCAATCATGAACTTATTCGGAAGTGGCGGCTGAAAAAGCAGCTTCAGAAAACACTTGCAAACAGACCGGACTTAATAGTTCAGGCAAGGTTAAAAGGGCAGCTCACTG
>JAEDGQ010000016.1 GCA_016297415.1 Treponema sp. | reverse complement strand
ATAACACATATAAGGCCCCAAGTTGTCAATACTAATTCCAAAAAAAATACAACTTAGGGCTGTTTTTTTTTAGAAAAAACAGTCTTTCTTGTGAGAAAAAAATAAAGTTCCCGTTCAAAATAAAAAAGCAAAGCCTGAATCGCAATTCAGAAAAACATTCCAGGAAAAGCGTCCTGAATCAAACACAGATGTACATCGTTCTTGCGTGAAGGTCGATACCAATGTAAAATTGATGCTGGTTCTTATAGAATCTCATTAAGATCCCCGTTTCGAATTAATTAGGATATTGTGCCCTGATGGACTTATCTATCTTAGCATGATAAACCTGGGGTCTTAATGATTTTCAAAGGTTCGTTGCCGACACGGTCAACCGCGTGCGGTACAACCTATTGTTATGACAGCAGGCACACTGGCCTGCCCGGTGAGGAAAAATAATGAAGAATACTAATAAAAAATTAAGTTTAATTTCGGTTCTTATCTTTTTAGTAATAATTCCATTAAGTGCTAAAGATTCAATTGGGTTAGGATTACAATTTGGGGCATTAGGCTCAGAAAAAGTATTTTCCAGTTCATCAACAATTTCTGGGGATACAATTTCAATGCCATATACAAAAACAACATTTAATCCAGACATTCAAATTTTATTAAGCTTCCCTATTTGTGATATAAATGAAAATTGCTTTTTCGGACTGGATTTTGGATATAATTTTTCATGGGATTATTCTTATGGAAGTTTTACATCTTATCAGCGAGAAACATATACACTTTCACATAGATTTTCTGTAATGCCAGAATTTACCTACGTAAAATCCAAGCTTCGGATTATCGCAGGCACTGGATTTGCATTTGGAATAGAACCATATAAGTATGAAAGCGTAATAAATAAATCATATAATTCTAACGAATATACAGATTATAAATTATTCTGGACATTCAATACCGGAGTAAAATATAAACTTAGTGAGCATCTTTCCGTTGTTACAGATTTTACCTTCTTTGTAAATTTTTTCGATACATACACTGATGACGATTATAAATCTAAAACAAGTGGAAGTAATGTAATGGAATTGCTTCCAAAAATTGGTTTAATGTATCAATTTTAATAAAATTAATTGAATAGGACAAATGTCGAGTTTTGAATTTTAATTTTTAGGGTGGCTTTTTGCTTCGCAAAAATCAGGCTTTTCAGGGTTCCGCTATCGCTTCATTCCTTCGCTACGCTTCGGAACTGGCTTCGCCAGCCCTTACAATCCTTGCCACGGTTTGTAAATCAAATACTCGAAATTGAACCGAATATTTTTTCACCGAGTTAAGATTGGTGAAAAAATTAATCTAACTTTAGAACAGGGACCAAGAAATGGTTGTACGCGGCATTACGCCGCTTACAAGGTGAAAAAATGGCATCCAGTAAAGATTATTTAAATTTTGTGCTAGACCAACTTTCCGATTTGACAGATATAACGTTTCGTCAAATGATGGGAGAATACATCATATATTTCAGGGGAAAAATTATTGGCGGAATATATGATGACAGGTTTCTTGTAAAACCGACAGCATCAGCCTTAAGAAAAATGCCGTCTGCACCACATGAAATTCCTTATGACGGGGCAAAGGAAATGCTTCTGGTTGACGAAATAGATAATCGCGAATTTCTGAAAGAATTGATTTTGGAAATGTCTGAAGAACTTCCAGATCTTAAGAAAAAATAAGTCATAACACAGCTTCAAAGCGGATGTCGCGGTCAAGCCGCCTTCGGTACAACCCGTTGTTAGGTTGATGGTGCACCGGGTAACTTTCGTTGAAAGAAAAATCTCCAACAAATTTTCTCTTTTAATATTTGGGTAGTGTACACTACCCAAAGGACCGTATTGTATCACGTAAAAACCTTACCGAAATAGTTCTGTGAATCATTTAAAAAATCTTACCGAAAAGCATGATATTTTTTGAAAGCGAAGTACAATATCAAGACATTCTTCAACTTCTTTTTTCAGCAGGACAACATTCAGACTCGATTTATTGTTCTGAAGTATTGATTTTACATCATCAGAAATAAACTCACTTTCCAGACATCTTTTATACGGAGTTTTTGCTGAATCGTATCTCTTATAAGTATGGGCATCCTTCCTTTCTTTTTCAACGTATGGGCATCCTTCCTTTCTTTTTCAACGTTGACTACAGGTAATAATGATATTACAATTCCGGAATCAGAGAATACTTTAGAGGAATTAAACTCTTATGGAACAGACTTACAAGAAACACTCAAATACTACGGAATTACAGACAATTACAAAGGCCTCACCGAAAATGAAGCACGGAAGATCCTCGATATTCTTTACAGAAGAAGAAATGAAAGCAAACAGGGAATATCGTCTGAAAGCTATGGCAGAAGCGGAAGAAGCCTACAAAATATCAAAAGTGATACAGACGGAATTTTTATTTTTAGAAATAATGAATTATCAGAAATAAAAATACCGCGAGTGGTATCTGAAAAGACCCGTTCAAGCGACAACAATAGTATCACCTCAACTTCATTAAATGTCAATACTGAAATTGATCAGTTACGTCAGCAGTTTGAAAATACAGATAAATGGTTAAAAGCACCTAACGGCGCAGACTCAAAACTTAATGAGCAGCAGTGGCTGCAGGTTCGTACACCTTCTTTTAAGTCATGGTTTGGAGACTGGGAAAAAGATCCTAAGAACGCTTCTAAGGTTGTTGATGAAAATGGTGAGCCAATGGTTGTATATCATGGAACACCTCATTCCGGATTCTCTGTATTCAAAGATACACAGGCAAGTGGAGACAGAAGCACTTCTATGCACTTCTTCTCAGATAATCTTGATCTTGCAAAAACATATAGTGGAAAAGATGCAGATCCGGTATATGAAACATTAAGCGATGATTATATCGACAGACCTGCAGCAATATACAGAACATTCCTTAATTTAAGAAATCCTAAGATCATTTACTTCCGGGGCCGTAGCTGGAACGTAGAAACAAACGGACAAAGGGAATACTGGTATAAACTCAATAAAGACAGCGACTGGAAAAAATACGAAGCTGCAGATTATTTTGCTGACGGCGATACTATCAATGAAGATAATCTTATTAAGTATATCAAAGAAAATGACAACGTTGATATTGAAGGAGAAACTGATCTTTATAATGCAGAATATCGTACAATCGAAGGATTGAATGTTAATACAGATGAAATTGGATATGAAGCAAAACAGGAAGGTTATGACGGAGTAATTGTTAAAAATGTATATGACGTAGGTGATAGCGCATGGGAAACTGCGCCTACAGATCCGACTACAGATTATATTGTTTTTAAGCCTAATCAGATTAAATCAGCAACACATAACAGTTCAGACTTTTCGCTTTCAAATGATGATATACGTTTCCAGACAGCATACCACGGATCTAGCTCTGACTTTGAAAAGTTTGACCTGAATTATGGACTTACTGGTGAAGGCTCTATGTCTTTTGGTTATGGTGTTTATGTAACTGAAAGCGAAGCTATTGCACGTGATTATGCAGAACGTCAGGCTTCAGATAAAAAAGGAGAAGGTTTACAGTATGATTTAGAAAGTAAGATAGATATTAGAAACAGAACACTTTCAGAACTTGAATTAATAGAAAATGAAGGGTTTACAGGTTTTACTTTTCAATGTTCAGGTAAAAAGTACAAAAACAATCAATCGTCTAGCTAATAAAACTTCAGATGATTTTAGTATTTCAATGGAAATATCAACTATGAATTACTGGTTGAATAAGAGTTCTGTCTTTTTATTGGTATTAGTAGATGTTTTGAACTCTGATGTATATTTTTTACCTGTACAGGATTATCTAATTGAAAAATCGGAAATATTGAATAAACTGAATTCTGAACAGAAAACCATAACATTAAGGATTCCTAAAGAAAACTTGATCAGAGAAAAACAAGAAATATTGAACAGCTTAGTAAAGAAAAGTTATTCAATTTCAAAGCAAAATGAAAATATTACATCGCTGACTTTGATTGTTTAGGAAGATTTATTGCTGGTAGAAGAAAACCATATCTTTTGGTGAGCTTTTTTACAGAGGTCGTAAATTTTACGGCCTCTTTTTTATTGACACTTTCGTATTTGTGTATATACCAAAATTTATATGGAATGGAAGTTATTAGGTTCAATTTCGAGTTTTTTAATTTTAAACAGTGGCAAGGATTGTAAGGGCTGGCGTAGCCAGTTCCGAAGCGTAGCGAAGGAATGAAGCGATAGCGGAACCCTGAAAAGCCTGTTTTTTGCGAAGCAAAAAGCCACCCAAAGAACAAAAATTTAAAACACGACATTTGTCCTATTACTTAGTCCTCGATAACAAAAACATTCCTATCTTGTCTAATCGTATTGTTTAGAGTATTATTAGTAGTGCGAGGTAATAGTATGGATATGAAAATTTCTGCAAATGATTTAAAAGTAAAGGGTGTGACTCTTATCGATTCTGTTGTAGACGAAAATCAGAGTGCAATAATTACAGTGCGTGGAGTTGAAAAATATGTTGTTCTCAAAATTTCCGATTACAATAAAATTCGTGAAATGGAATTAGATTTAGCAATTCAGGAATCAAAAGCAGATATTGCTGCAGGTCGTTTTCATGCAGATGGAGTAGAAGAACACATGAAGCGAGTTACAAATGTATAAAATTATCTTTACAGACTCTTATGAAGAACGGGTAAAGAAATTTCTGAAAAAACATCCGGATTTGAAAAATCAATATCAGAAAACTTTACAGTTAATGGAGTTAAATCCTCAGCATCCGTCTCTACGGCTTCATAAATTTTCAGAACTTTATTCTGTGTCTATTAATATGCAATATAGAATTGCAATAGATTTTCAAATTGAGGGTGAAACAATTATTCCAATAAATATTGGTAATCATAAAGAAATATATGGAAAATAAAACCTAACACTGTTTTCAAATCCGACAAACGGACAAGACCTCGCGGTTTAAATGCAAGTTATGCTCACATGCCACTGGGGCGGTCAGAATAGGAAAAAAAATGGATATTCAAGAACAGTTCAATTTGGCTGCAAATAGCTATGATGAAAATCGAAAGAAGTTTATATCATTTTTTGACGATTATTACATTTCAAGCACAGATTTTATCGCCAGAACATTAAAATATGAGCCGAAACTTATCTATGACCTTGGCTCTGGAACCGGTCTGCTTCCTTCTTTTTGACTCATTAGGCTTGGATATAACTACGACCATCAGGCAGATTTTGCGTTAGCGATGGGAGCCCCTTTAGTTGCCGGAGGCAATGGAGCGTTAGCGGCCCTTCGACAGGTGGTTCCTGAGCCTGTCGAAGGGCTCAGGAATCAGGGCGGACGCAGCGACCCGAAGGGGAACGCCCTTTATTTTATAATTGAAAAGGAATATATTTTTTTTAATTTGATGAAAAAGAAGGAATAAAATGGCTAACGGCGAAGAAGATTTAAAGGAAAAGAATAAAGAAGAATCTATCATAAAAAAGGCAAAACCTCACGAATACTCTGATTGGAAAAATTTTCAGGGTCGTGAAGATGCGGAAATGCTGCAGGAAAAATCCTGTGGCTGGAGTGCCTTTAAAAGCAGCCGCGGGGAATATGATGCCTGGGGCGAAGACTAAAAAAAAGCCTGCTGACTGGATGTGTTCCGGCCGCAGGCTTTTGTGTTTTCAGAATGTTCAGGTAAAAGCTTCCTGACAGGAGATACTTCTTATACTGTTTCGTTGCCGGAAGCAATCCAGGTCTGGTCGTCGCTGTGGAAGTAAATCGATTCCGGGATATTTTTATTGCAAACACCACATTTTGAATCAGACACAAGCACCTGATTGTAACAGAACGGACAGTAAACAATATGGTCTCTTGTATTTTCTATTGCGAAAGTTTTGTTTCCGAAAAATCTAAAACTGTAGCCTTCTTTTAATTCAACATTCTCCATAAAAAACTCCTCTGGTTTCTGATGTTTGTAATTTCAGTATACATGAGAAAAACTGTTAAATGAATAAAATTTATTTCTATATTTTTTCTTTTGTTATAAAATTATTAAATAAGGAGATTATTTATGGCATTTTGTGTGAAATGTGGTAAAGAAATTGCTGATGATTCAGCTTTCTGTCCAAACTGTGGAGCAAGTGTAAATGTAGCGCCTGCAAAGCCTGCAGCAGACACTGATGTTTCTCCAAAAAAGCGACTTATTGCAGCTCTTCTGGCATACTTTTTAGGAGGTATAGGCTTAAACGATTTTTATCTTGGTAAAAGACAAAATGGTTTTGCTAAAATTCAATGTTCTTCGTCGGTATTTTTGCGATTATAACAAGTATGGTTGCAATGGCTGTTTTTGATTTTCAGGTTACAGCATTTTATTTGCTTTACGGCTTAGGATGTCTTTCATTAGCACTTCCTAGTTTTATAGCTTTTGTACAGTTAATCATGATTCTCTGTGGTGTAACAAAAGACATAAATGGCAAATTAGTTAAAGAATGGATTTAGTAATTAATCGGTAAGCCTTAAAAAAAGCCTGTGACTTGAAAAATTCACAGGCTTTTTTTTGTTATTTGGAATTTGCTTCTGGATTTGTGTTCCAGATTTTAAGATCATCTGCATCCGGATTATTGTCTGGAAGAACAAGAAGTGGTTTTCTGATTTTGACCTTTTTTAGTCAAAAATCGCTGGTTTATTTAATTGGACAAATGTCGAGTTTTAAATTTTTATTGAGGGGGTAGTACCCCCCCCTCAAAACGGCGAAGTCAAGGCTTTAAGCGTTAGCGTGCCTTGACTCGACGTATTCTTTGGGTGGCTTTTTGCTTCGCAAAAAACAGGCTTTTCAGGGTTCCGCTATCGCTTCATTCCTTCGCTACGCTTCGGAACTGGCTACGCCAGCCCTTACAATCCTTGCCACTGTTTAAAATTCAAAACTCGAAATTGAACCTAATTTTTATTTAATGTCTTCCCAGATAAGTTCAGGTGTAAGATGGTTTTCTTTAAGAACCTGATTTGGATCGTAGCGGTCCAGGAATTCTTTTTTTAAGCCAAAGTTGTAAACCTTCATTGAATCGGCACCGTAGAAGCTGGCAATTTTCTGACCATAACCTCCGTCCAGAATACCGTCTTCAAGTGTAACAACTTTTGTGTGGTTCTTTTTGAGAGACTGGAGAAGTTCTGTATCAAGACCTGAAATATATCTTGGATTGATGAGGGTTGGCTTTTTGCCAGTCTGACGTTCAATGTAGTCAGCAGTTTTTTCTCCCAGCTGGAAAAAATCTCCCAAAGCAAAAATCGCAATTTCGTTTCCGTCTTGTGTTACAAGGTTTTTATTAAGGCGGCTGTAATCTTTTTCTACAGGGGCCATTGTGTGGTGAACTCCGTTACAAGGCATGCGGATTGCAACAGGATGTTCTGTCTGTTCAAGGGACCAGGCCATCATGGCGAAATATTCTTCGCAGTTTGTAGGTGCAAGATAAACAAGTTCCGGAATATTCGACATAAGAGGAATATCGAAAATACCCAGATGAGTTATGTCGTTCATTCCCCAGACGCTGGCTGTGTTTACGAGGAGAGTTGCCGGACTTTTATTGATACAGAGATCCTGGTTAAGCTGGTCGTATGTGCGCTGGATAAAGCTGGAATGTGTTCCAAAAACAGCTTTTGCACCTTTTTTTGCCATGCCGCTTACGAGAGCAATTGCGTGTTCTTCGGCGATTCCAGTATCAATAAACTGTTTTCCGGCTTTATCCCGGTTAGCTTTGTTGAATCCGAAGTTTGATGGAACGGCAGGACAAACCATAGCAACAGAAGGATCTTTTTCCATAAGTTTAAGAAGGAATTCTGCTGTCATGGAATTGTAGTTTTCTCCTGAACCTGAAGGTCGTTCTCCTGTTTCTCTGTTGAAAGGACTTGTCCAGTGCCAGATTTCCTTGTTGTCTTCTGCTGGTTTATAACCGCAGCCTTTGATTGTGTTTATGTGTACAACTATGGGATGATCAATGTCTTTTACTTTTTTAAAGGCTTCAATCAGGGATGGAATGTGATTTCCCTTATCAACATAAATGTAATCAAGCCCCATTGCCTTAAAAATATTGTTGCTGCACTGGCCTTTTGTTTGACGGAGTTGACGAAGATTTTTATAGAGCCCCCCATGGTTTTCTGCAATAGACATATCATTGTCATTTACGACGATAATGAAGTTAGTTGTCTGTTCACCGGCAAAATCCAGACCTTCCAGAGCTTCTCCTCCGGAAAGTGAACCGTCGCCGATTACAGCAATGATGTTTTCTTTTGTGCCCATAAGGTCACGGGCTTTTGCAAGACCGCAGGCAAGACTTACTGAAGTTGAAGTATGACCTATGTTAAAAATATCGTGAGGACTTTCTTCTGGATTTGTGTAGCCGGAAATTTCTTTGAATTTTGTTTCATCAAAGAATCCGTAAGCACGACCTGTAAGCATTTTGTGAGGATAACACTGATGACTTACATCTAA
Organism: Treponema sp.; assembly: GCA_016297415.1. Taxonomy (GTDB): domain Bacteria; phylum Spirochaetota; class Spirochaetia; order Treponematales; family Treponemataceae; genus Treponema_D. The sequence goes on along the minus strand of JAEDGQ010000016.1, from coordinate 20,434 downwards.
TACAAATTTGTCCTGGGGTGAATTGAAAACATAATGAAGTGCAATTGTTCCTTCAACAAAACCGAAGTTTGGTCCGAAGTGACCGCCTTTTTTTGTAAGTCTGTTAAAAAGACCTTCACGGATTTCTGAGGCAACTGTATCAAGCTGTTCAACAGAAAGTTTTTTGAGGTCGTCTGGATTTTTAATTGTGTCTAAAAGCATTTTATTTCCTGTATTGTAAAAAAATAAGTAATTACAATTATAACATAAAGTATTGCCATAAGAATTTTTTTTAAGTAATATGAATTAATATTTAATTCTCAGTGGCTCGCAGATTCAGTTCTGGGGCTTTTTTTTTGCCTTTTGTGGTAGAATAGAATTATGAATGTTTTGATTCTTCAGCCTCCGGTAATGCAGTTAAACACAGCATATCCAAGCGGAGCTTACCTTTCTTCATTTTTTCAAAAAAACGGCTGTACAGCAAAGTGGCTTGATCTTAATATTGAACTTTTTTATTCAATTTTTTCCAGACAGGGATTAACAAAGCTTTTTGATTTATGTTCGGCTCAGGCTCTTGTTCTGGCAGAAAAAGCGGAACGCTCTGGTGATGAAGGAACCAGTTTTAATCTCCGTCGTTATATGAGCCAGAAAGATTTATGGATTAACTGGATTGATTTTATAACTGCAATGCTTCGGGGGCAGGGATTTGAAAGTGCTCATCGTCTGGCATTTGGTGCCCATGTACCGAGAGGAAGCAGAATGGAGCAGTTTCTGGCCGGACTTGATCATGACCTTACAACAGACGACTGCCGCTCTCTGGCCAGCTTTGCTCTGGCCGATCTTGCTGATTTTATTACAATTGCCTTTGATGAAAATTTCAGTCTGGTTCGTTATGCAGAAAGTCTGACAGTAAGTGAATCTACTTTTGCCCAGGTTGAAAAAGGAGCAGACAGTCCTGTCCTTAAAAATTTTTACGAACCTGTTCTTGAAAATTTTGTCTGTCCACAGCTTGAAAAACTTATTTCAAAAAACCATGGAAAACCTGTTCCAGTCTGTGTAAGTATTCCGTTCCCAGGTGTTTTTGCAGCTGCTTTAAGCACAGGAAGATTCCTTAAAAATAAATACGATGAAAAGATTTTCGTAAGTTTTGGCGGTGGTTTTGTAAATACTGAGCTGAGGGATTCTTCAGAAAAGGAACTGGCCCGCTATTGTGATGCCATAAGTTATGACAGAGGTTACGCCTCATATAAAAAACTTCTTGAACAGATTGAAGAAAAAGACAGAAATCAGCGACTTATTGAAGAAAAAATATATGATATGAGGAAGTTTGTTCGACTAACTAACGATAGTTTAGGCAAACTAACAGATGTTAGTCTGAAAAATCAGGCCTCTGATGTGAAACTAACAGACGGTAGTTTAAGAAAAGTTGCAGTTCTGGAGCCGGCAGAAGCAAGTAAAGAAGAACTGAATTTTGAACGGCAGATGACAAGTTCAATTGTTCCTGTTTTTGATGATATTGATTTTGCCCGTTATCCAAGACTGATTGATGATACAAATCCTATGCACAGACTCTGGTCTGACGGAGCCTGGATTAAAGCTTATATGGCCCACGGATGTTACTGGCATAAATGTGCTTTCTGTGATGTAACTCTGGATTATGTAAAAAGCTTTTGCATGACAGATGTTAAAAAACTTTATGATGGTCTTCTGGAACAGTGTGAGAAAAAAGGCATTTACGGAATTCACTTTGTGGATGAAGCTATGCCACCGGCTGCAATGATTGCCTTTGCAGAAGAAAATATAAAACACGGAAGTCCTTTGACCTGGTGGGGTAATGTACGCTTTGAAAAAAACTTTACAAGAGATGTAGCTGATTATCTGGCTGCAGGTGGTCTTATTGGAGTCAGTGCAGGACTTGAAAGTGCTACAGGAAACGGGCTGAATACAATTCACAAAGGTACGGATCTTGAGTCAATTGTTGGTGCCTGCTGTGCATTTAAGGAAGCGGGAATTCTTGTTCATGCTTATATGATTTACGGTTACTGGTTTGAAACACCACAGGACCTTATTAATTCTATGGAAACTCTCCGTCAGTTTTACGAAGCGGGACTGCTGGACAGTTGTTTCTGGCACAAGTTTGTTTTAACAAGACATTCCAGGGTTTACGACGAATGGTGCCGCGGAATGCATCCGGAACTGAAAGTAATTGAAGAAAAAAAGGTTCCTCTTTTTGCGAAAAACGGACTTCATTTTGAAGGTGAAAAATCTTCAGAAAAGTATGGTCCGTCTCTGGATTATTCTTTGAATCAATGGATGCATGGACAGGATTTGAAAAAGCCTGTGTTCAAATGGTTCAATTTTAATGTGCCTCATCCTGATGTTGGAAATGATTTTATAGAAAAGCTCATTGAAAAATATGAACAGCGAAGAAATGAATTGTTTTCTAAACCGCTGCCGGAAAACCGGGAAAAAGTCAGGTGGATTGGCGGTGAAAAAATTGAAATAAATACTAAAAACGGAAAAAAGATTCAATGGATATATATGGGCGAACTTCAGGAAGCAAAGGCTGGCTGTGAAGAAAGAAAACTTCGTGGCAGAGGACTTTGTGTTCTTCCTTAAAAGTTACCAGTAGATTGGTTTAAGATTCATGTGGAAAGAAATGCCGATTTCTGAATTTGAAAAAGTATAGGTAGTTTTGTCCATAACCTTAACTTTTTTTGGTTCAAACCCATTTCTGAAGCCGGCAAAAAAAGTGACTGCAATCGGGTAAGAATTGATGATGACTTCTGTTCCGTAATTGTAGTAAAAATATGAAGGTTCCCCGGAATTTGTAAGCATGAGGGGAGCAAAAGAAAAGTAATAATCTAAAGTAACAGCCCTTGAAACTTTACGGTTGTACTCAACACCTGCAGCAAAAGCGTGAAATTTAAAGCTTGTCATGGAATCGCCGTAAAAAGCTGTTGAGCTGGAATAATTCAAAAAAGTGTAACCAAGAAAAGGAAACCAGACACCCCTAATACCTCTGAGAGAAGGAAGCGGCCATTGAACATCTACTTCCACGCATCGGAGTTTTTCGTTAAGGGACTGATTGTCGTGGTTAAAGTCCGGGTTTTCTGTCCAGTAAATTGAAGTTTTTTCATTGAATCCCAGATTCATCTGAGCCTTAATCATTGGCAGTTTATTGTAATATGCGTGATAAAGTATGCCATAGAAGAAAAGTGGTTCTCTGGACTGCGTACTGGAGTTTCCTTCCTTTGACATAAGCATATTGCCCAGATTTTGGAAGCCCATCGTTGTTTCAAAGGTCCAGTCTATTCCTTCTAAAGGCGAAACATGGGTAATGGCACCTGCAAATAAGTTTTGTGCTGAATTTAGAAAGAGAAAAAAGATGACGGCAATAAGAAATGTCTTTTTCATTTATGAATAAAAAAAAGGCTGTCCTAAGTATATCTTAAGACAGCCCCTCCATTTAAGTATTTTTCCTTAAATTTTTCTGTTAAATGCGGGCAAGACCAGCTTTGCGGGCTTCGTCTGCAACTGCTTTTGCAACAGTTTCTGCAACGAGTGGATCAAATGCACCAGGAATAATCATGTCTGGTCCCAGTTCAGAATCGCTTACAAGTGAAGCAAGACCTCTGGCAGCAGCAATCTTCATTTCTTCAGTGATTTTTGAAGCGCGGCAGTCTAATGCACCACGGAAAAGACCTGGGAAAGCCAGAATGTTGTTTATCTGGTTTGGATAGTCAGAGCGGCCTGTACCGATGATGTATGCACCGGCAGCTTTTGCTTTTTCGTATGTGATTTCTGGTTCTGGATTTGCCATGGCAAAGAGAATTGATTTTGGAGCCATAGACTTAACCATTTCTTCGCTTACAAGGTTTGGAGCAGAAACACCAACAAAAATATCAGCGCCAACCATTGCTTCTTTCATTGTAATGCGGCGGTTGTCAGGGTTTGTGATTTCTGTAAGTTCTTTTGTAAGGAAGTCGTATTTGTCGTAATCTTCTTTGATGATGATTCCGTTGATGTTGAAAGCGTAGATTTTACCGATGCCGAATTTGTGAAGCATGCGGATAATTGAAGAACCTGCAGCACCTGCACCTGAAACTACAAGTGTACAGTCTTCAGCTTTTTTACCTGCAACTTTGAGGGCATTCATAATGGCAGCAGTTACAACGATAGCTGTACCGTGCTGGTCATCGTGGAAAACAGGAATGTCCAGTTCTTTAATGAGAGTACGTTCAATTTCGACACAGCGTGGAGCAGAAATGTCTTCAAGATTGATTCCACCGAAAGTTGGTGCAATCTGTTTACAGAAGTCGATGATTTTCTGAGGGTCTTTTGTATCGATACAAAGAGGAACAGCATCAACGCCGGCAAATTTCTTGAAAAGAACACATTTACCTTCCATTACTGGAAGACCGGCAGCAGGACCAATATCTCCAAGTCCAAGAACTGCAGTACCGTCTGAAACTACGGCAATAGTGTTTCCTTTCCATGTATATTTATAAACATCATCAGGATTTTTGTGGATAGCACGACAAGGTTCAGCAACACCAGGAGTGTATGCTACAGACAGGTCGTCACGAGTTTCTAATGGCATTTTAAGTTCAGTAGAGATTTTGCCATTCCATTCAGCATGTTTTTCAAGAGCTTTTTCGTAAATTGTCATATATTTTCCATAAGGTCATTGAGCCTGTCCAAATGACCCGGTTAATTAAAACGGTGGTTTCGACCCTTCGAGAACCTCAGGGACCACAGGCTCAACCACCGGTATTGATTATAATGAAAAAAACGGAAATGTTAAACAGAAAGGGGAATGCTGTTGTAGAATCATAAAATTACCTTCCCCTAACAAAAATATTTTTTGTAAAATAAACGCGAAAGGAAAAATTATGACATCTTTAACACTTTTTTTGACTGTGCTTGGAACAGTATTTATTGCGGAGATGGGCGACAAAACTCAGCTTATGCTCATTGCCATGACTTCAAAATATAAAATCCGTCACATTGTTATTGGAACTGCGGCAGCCATTCTTGTGCTGAATGGTCTTGCGGTTATTGCCGGCGGACTTTTGAATGAGTTCTTAAAATCTAATCTGTGGATTATTAAGGCCATAGCCTGTGCGGCATTCTTTTATTTTTCAGTAACATCACTGGCCAGCGATGATGATGACGAAGAAGCCGGCGACAGCAAATTTAATTTTGCACCACTGGCAGTTTTTGCAACATTTTTTGTAGCAGAGCTTGGAGATAAAACTCAGCTTACAGCAATTACTTTTGGTGCTACAAACGGTCTTAATATGGATTCAATCAATATCTGGGTTGCAAGCTCAATCGGACTTTTTGCTGCAGACATAATCGGCATGATGATTGGTTACTTCCTTCACGGAAAAACTCCTGACAGCTTCTTCCATATTCTTGCCTTTGCAATTTTTGCAGTGTTTGGCTTTGTAAATCTTCCTTCAGCAGTTTATCTTTTCCTGAACAAGGGTGCAGAGCTTCCAGGATTTATTGAAATGATAAAATCAGCATCTGTGATTCCAGTTGTAATGGGAATTGTAGCAGTTGTATTTGCGGCCTGCTGTGGACTTCAGTTCTGGTTAAACACCCGCGACAAGCAGAAAATGGAAATGCATATTTCAGAATAAAAAAAACCGGCAAATGAAGTAATCTTCAAAATGCCGGTTTTTTTTTGCGGGTTTAGTAAGTTATTTCCGGAAGAATCAGTGTACCGCAGTCATTGTTTGTATTATTTGAAACATCCTTTGAATAAGTAGCTGTAATTTTGTGTGTACCGGCAGTCAGTGTTACGGTTTTAGTAGTAAGTGATCCGTTTCCGGAAATTGCACTTGCAATTGTGGTTCCGTCCAGAGTGACAGTAAGTTTATCATAACCTGATTCGCTTGATACCCTATACTGGAATGTATATGAGATTTCTTTATTAAGTACAATTGTCCAGGTTGAGGATGAAGAACTTGAACTGACACCTTTATTTGAAGAAGTCCATGTAGTACCGCTGGCTTTCCATGGGTAGCTCGAGGTTGAAGTCATTACCCAGGTTGGTATTTCGTTTCCGCAGACAGTACAAACAGAGTTCTCATTTAAAGAATGAGGTAAAAGTTCAAGTTCAACGTTTTGTTCTATAACTTTTCCACATGTCTGACATATTTTGTTTCCGACACCGTGAACAGTACAGGTTGAAGGAGTTATAACTTCAAATTTAGTAAGATTAATTGTCTTTGCTCCCCATTTGTTTGTGCTTGTAAGTTTACCGTGGTAGTGAACAACAGGAACATTATAGAATGCATTTGTTCCGATTGAAGTTACACTTTCATCAATGTTAAGAAGTTCGATTTTTGTACAATTGTAGAATGCACCGTAAAGAATTGAACCGCCGCGAACTGTAACTTTTTTAAGTCCATTAGGAATGTAGTATGCTGTTGAAGAAGAAGATGCATAATACTGTGTTGTTGAAGTACAGCCAGTATAAGAAGATGTACCGAACCAGTAACCGAACAATGTTGAAGCTGCTGCTGCTGTAGCGCCCTTAGTTGAACCTACAAAAGGAACAGACATTTCTGTAAGACCAGAACAGCCTGCGAATGCACTTGCACCAATAGATGTTACAGCATCCGGTATTGTAATTGATTTAAGGTTTGTACATTTACTAAATGCAGATGAATCAATGGAAGTTACAGTTGAAGGAATTGAAATGTCTGCAAGAACTGTACATCCATAAAATGTATTTGAAGGGATTTTAGTAATGCCTTCCGGCAGTATTACTTTCTGGAGAGAAGCACAATCATAAAAGATGGATGTGCCCATTGTAGTAACACTTTCAGGAATAGTTACAGTTGTCAGAGAAGAACAGTTTCTGAAAGCATAACTATCAATTGTTGTTACAGAAGATGGAATAGTAATTGAAGGAAGAGCTTTGCAGTTGTAGAAGGCATTTGAACCAATAGAAGCAGTTCCGTCTGGGATATTAACTGTATTTAATAAAGAACATCCATTAAATGCATAATTTCCGATTTTTCCACCGCTGCTGAGTTTTACAGATACAGAAGTTAATCCTGAACATCCACTGAACATGTATTCTGCAATATTTGTATATGCTTTTCCAAATGTAAATGTTTTAAGACCGGTAAAGCTTGCAAATGCATAAGGGTTAATAATTCCACTGTTGAGAGTAACATTTAAGTTTTGAGTACAGCCTATGAAAGCATAGTTGTAAACAGCCTGCTTTCCTGAAGCTCCGGTAATTGTAAGGTTTGTAAGGCTTGAAGGAATATAGTATTTAATAGTTGTAGTTGAAGTTGAGGTAGACGAAGAATAGTAAGTTTGAGATATTGCAGTTGAGCCTGTATATGAAGTACTACCAAAAATATAACCGAATAAAACTGAGCTGGATCTGTAAGTAGCTGTGGTTGAAGAAGACCCGATGAATGGAAGAGTTAAATTTGTGAGTGCAGAACAACCTCTGAATACAGAACCTGCAATTGATGTTACTGTTGAAGGAATAACAATAGTAGTAAGAGATGTACAGTTCAGGAATGCAGTGGTGTTGATAGTTGTAAGACTGCCGGAAGAAAGGTTAACGTTAACCAGACTTGAACAGTTACTGAATGCACTTGAACCCAGTGTGGTAAGCTTTGTTTTACTAAAGTCGACAGATTCAAGCTTTTTACTATCTGTAAACGTATTGCTGCCAATAGCTGTTAATACTGAACCTGTTTCAAATGTAACGGTTTTAAGATTTTCAACATTGTTAAATGCATATGTATCGATTGTTGCTACATTTTTTGGGATTGTAAGTGCTGTAATTGAAGAACATCCGGTAAATTCATACTGGCCGATTTTTGTAAGTCCGGAAGGAAGTGTGAAATCTTTAAGATTTGTACAGCCGTAAAGACCTCTGTTTCCCATTTCAGTTAAGTCTGATGGAAGATTAATAGTAGTAAGCTTTGCACAGCCATAGAAAGCGCCATAAAGCATTTTACCGCCAAGGACTGTAACGCTTCTTAATGAATCCGGGATATAGTAAACCTTTGATGAACCGTAATTCTGAGTTGTGGCAGTAGCACCAGTAAACGCAGTAGTGCCAAAAATTACACCAAACAGTGTATCTGCTGAAGCTGTTGTGGCTGTAGCCGAAGTTCCAATAAATGGAATAGTAATGCTTACAAGGTTAGAACAGCCTGCAAAAATACCTGCTCCCATTGTTGTAATTGTTGATGGAAGAATAATGCTATGAAGAGATGTACAGTTCTGGAATGCATTTGCCGGAAGATTTTTAAGCCCTGATGTTGCAGATAAATCAAGATTAACAATGATATCTGAACGACCTGCAATAACATTTCTGATTTTAATAATGTCATCTTCAGAGCAGGCACCTGTTGCCTTAATGTTATATGCTCCATCAGCTTCAAGAGAATCAATTTTTGTAGCAATAGTAGATGCTTCAAGAGTAAAATTACCCTGAATTGCCCAGCGTGCAAAATATTTTTTGTTACCAGTCTGGGAACCAGCTTTAATTTCAGTTACTGGAGAGCCTGAAAAATCAGATGATTCATACCAGCCGCTGAAGATGTGATCAGGGTAGTCCAGATCATTTTCAGATGGAAGAAGAACGCTTGTAAGAATTGAATAAAGAGAAGGGAATGTTTTTCCATTCTTTGCAGAGCCTTTTCCAAGATCGTATTCAATTGTATATGCACTGTTAACAGTAGTGATTTCTTCAGAATCATTTGATGCAGCGTTGCTGGCAACAATTACAATTTCTGAATATGTGTTAAGCAGTACAGAACCTTCTTCGTCACCATACATAAAGAATTTAATTGTATAAGTGCCGGCAGGAACAATGCTTTTTTGATATGCAGCAGAATATCCTGTAATTTCAAGGGCTTCCTGTTTAAAGTCAGAAATTACTTTTCCTGTTTCTACATTATAAAGGCCAGCCTTAATGCTTTTAACAGAATCAGGAACATTAACAGAAACATTTACTGAGCCATAGCTATTCGAAGAGCCATAGCTTTTTAAATCCATAATAAAATTAAGTACGTTGTTACCTGAAATAATTGCTTTACCTGAAATCTTTCCTTCAAGTAATGCTGAACCGTTTTTTGCGGTGAGGGTAAAATCCCATGTTCCTGCAAGAATTTCAGCATGAACAGCATCCAGACTGTCCCATGTACCAATCAGTGTTTCTTCACCGCCGTTAAAGCTTCCTTTAAGAACGTAGTTTGAAAAATTTTCTGTATCAAATGCAGGAAGAATTGTTCTGGCAGAAGCAGAGCCGAGGGAAATATATGCTTTGCTGTTTGTTTCAATCTGATCCTGAAAATTGTTGCAGGAAGTGATGAATGATGTACCGCAGAATAATGAAAGGGCAAAAACAGCGGCTGAAATTTTTGTAATAATATTTTTCATTTTTGTTCTCCTTAGTTTTCTACCTGAACGTAAATTGTTGCGCTTCTGTAGTTATTTTTTTCATCTTTTGCAATAAGGAAAATTTCATAATTGCCTGAAATAAGATCCTTAGTATTAAGGATATATTCCTGCTCATTACCTGTATTTACTGAGTTAACAGACCACCTGTAAGAGACAAATCCTTCAGGTGCTGTAAATTTAATACCGTTTGTAATGTCAGTTTGAGAAATTGAAATATCACTGCTGGCAGCAACTGTAACTGAAATTCCAGATACTGTGCCGTAAACAACTTTTTCAACAACTTCAATTGTGAAGCTTGTGGAAAGGGAATCTTTTGATACTGTTACGGTTTTAGTTCCTGTTTCTGAAAGTTCTTCATTTTCTACAATATTTAATGTGTAGTCAGTAATAAGACCAATAAGACCGTCAGAATAAGTTCCAGTAACGATTAAACCGGTAGAATCAAAACTGTCACCTTCTTCGTATGAAGTTTTTACCGGGCGCTGATAAACAGAAATTGATTCAAGATATGCTTCATTGGAAAGTACCTGTTCTGCAACTTTAATCTTGAATGAAGTTTCAAAAGCACCGAATGAAATTGTTACAGTCTGGTCTCCTGCTTCAGTTAATTCTTCTCCGGCAGCAGGAACTGATGTAAATCCTGTTACGATGCTTGCTTTTTTGTCGCTGTATGAAGCACCAACCAGAAGTCCTGAAAGATCCAGCTGTTCGCCTTTTGCATATAGTTTTTTAGCAGGCTGCTGAAGGATATTGATTTCAATTAATTCAGCTTCAGTTGAAGGAAGACTGTCAAAAATGCTGATCTTAAAAGATGCTGTTAAATTTTTATAAGTAACTGTAACTTTTGTTGATCCAGTTTCGGTAAGGGCAGATCCATTTTCTGGATTAGTTGTGTAATCAGAAATAATACCGGTTACGCCATTGTTGTAAGTGGCTGTTACAATGAGGCCTGAAAGATCAAGAGCTTCATCTTTTGTATAAACTGTTTTAGAAGGTTGCTGAAGGATATTGATTTCTTTAATTTCGGCTTCTGCAGAAGGGAGGCTTTCAAGAACGTTGATTTTGAAAGATGCAGTTAAATTTTTATAAGTAACAGTAACTGTTTTTTCGCCTGCTTCGGTAAGAGCAGAACCGTTGGCAGGATCAGTTGTATAATCAGTAATAATACCGGTTACTCCGTTGCTGTAGGTTGAAGTAACAATAAGGCCTGACAGATTTAAGTTAGAGTTTACAGCATAATCTGTAATATCAGGTGTTTTATAAATAGAAATTCCAGTGAGAGCAGGATCAGAGTAAGCATATACTGTCTCAGTAGAAGCTTCTCCACTGCAGGAAATAAACGCAATAGCACAAAAAAGTGCGGCCAGAAATAATGAAACTTTTTTCATTATTTTTCTCCATATTTTATAAGATTTTTTATAAAAAATTATAGCGTTCTCGTAAAAAATAAAAAATCCTGTCAGAGAAAATTCTGACAGGATTTGAAAAATTTATCCAAAGTTATCTTGTAAGTTTTCTGTAAACTGTCTTGTGTGGAATGTCGTTGTCGATTCCAAGAACTTCCTTGCGCCATTCAACATATTCTGACCAGTTGCCTTCAAAGAAGTGTATGTCTGAATTGTTTTCGAATGCAAGGATGTGTGTACAGATACGGTCCAGGAAGTAGCGGTCGTGGCTTATTACAAGAACAACCCCTGCAAAGCTGTTGATTGCTTCTTCCAGGGAACGTGTTGTTGTAATGTCCAGGTCGTTTGTAGGTTCGTCCAGCATAAGAACGTTTCCTGCTTCTTTGAACATCATACCCATGTTAAGACGGTTTTTTTCACCACCGGAAAGTACGCTGATTTTTTTGTTCTGTTCAGCTGAGTTAAAGTTGAACCATGAACAGTAAGCGTGGGCGTTGATTTCGCGGATTGCACCGTTTACAGGGCGGCCTTTTTCATCTACTGCACCAAGCTTGATTAAATCGCTTCCGCCGGAAAGCATTTCGTAAATTGTTTTGTTTGGATCCAGCTTTGAACGCATCTGGTCAACGTAAACAAGTTTTACTGTTTCACCGACTTTGATGGTTCCTGAATCTGGAAGTTCTTTTCCCATTTTTCCGTCTGGAAGTTCAATTTCCTGACCTGCTGCTGAGGCAATCATTTTGAACAGTGTTGTTTTACCGGCACCGTTTGGTCCTACAATACCAACTACGGCTCCGGCTGGAATGTGGAAGTCCAGGTTTTCGAAAAGAAGCTTGTCGCCGAAAGATTTTGTAAGTTTTTCTGCATCAATTACTACATTACCAAGGCGTGGACCTGCCGGAATTGAAATCTGGCTGTCTTTAAGCTGAACGCGGCTTGATTCTTCTGCAAGAAGAGCTTCGTATTTTGTAATGTGTTCCTTGTGTTTTGCCTGACGGCCTTTAGCTCCGGCGTTAATCCATGCAAGTTCTTCCTGCATTTCGCGGCGGCGTACTGAAGCCTGTTTTTCTTCAAGGGCAAGACGTTTTTCTTTTGCTTCGAGCCACTGTGAGTAATTTCCTTTGAAGGGATAACCTTCACCCCGGTCCATTTCAAGAATCCAGCCTGCTACATTATCAAGGAAGTAACGGTCGTGAGTAATGGCAATAATTGTACCAGGATAGTCCTTAAGGTGGCGTTCAAGCCATGCAACTGTTTCTGCATCAAGATGGTTTGTAGGTTCGTCCAGAAGAAGGATGTCTGGTTTCTGGAGGAGAAGGCGGCACAGAGCAACACGGCGGCGTTCACCACCGGAAAGTACGTCTACTACCTGATCTGCCGGAGGACAGCGGAGGGCGTCCATTGCAAGTTCAAGGTTTGCATCAAGATTCCATGCATCTGCTGCATCAAGCTTTTCCTGAATTTCAGCCTGGCGGGCACAGAGCTTGTCAAAGTCTGCATCCGGGTCACCGAAGGCTTCGTTTACTTTATCAAATTCTGCAAGAAGGTCTGTGATTGGTTTTACACCTTCCTTTACAACTTCAAGAACTGTTTTACCTGGTTCAAGATATGGTTCCTGTTCAAGGTAGCCCATTGAATAGCCTGGAAGAAGCTTAGTTTCGCCAGTGTAATCTTTATCGATTCCGGCAAAAATTTTGAAAAGAGATGATTTACCGGCACCGTTTTCACCGATAACACCGATTTTTGCACCGTAGTAATAAGAAATTGAAATGTCCTTAAGTACTACTTTTGTACCATAGGCTCGTGATACGCGATCCATTGTGTAAATAATTTTTTTATCATCAAATGTTTTAGCCATAAAAAACATTATAACAGAAATCAAAATATTATTATATGGGCGTAACGGCTCTGCCGTCGGGCTTTTCAGGGTTCCGCTATCGCTTCATAGTTTTACAAAAAGCAGGTTTCGATAAAACTCAACCCATGCTTTATGTAAAACTACGGCTACGCCGCCCTTACAATCCCTTACGCAAATCTTTTTTAGTTCCAAAAATATTTAGAGAGTGTATTTTACTTTTAAAGTAAATCTGTAATTATTCCAGGAATGTTTATCATCATATCTAAAATAAAGAAGCCCATTATAAGTATAGTCTGTTGCCTGCTCATATTTTGGATTAATAATCAAATTATAAAGAACCGAAGCATCTACAGACAATGAAGGAGTTATATACCACATAGTTTCAGCTCCTGCATAAAAATTTGCCTTAAACGAAGCAAAATATTGCACAGTATTAATTGCAGGCTGGTCTACAGTTTTTGACCAGATATAATTGTTATCAGGATTATTTCTTCCAATTACAATTTTTTCAAAACCATGTGGTGAATACAATTTAAATGAAAGCATCTGACTGTTTCCACCATATCCAATTCCCGAACCAAGCCACTGACCTTCATTAGTTTTACCTTGTGAAATCTGATGATGAAAAGCAAAATTGTAAGTACTTCCTGGCCACATCTGATAATCTTGACTTGTTTCAGTATTGTTCCATTCAAAATTAAAAACGCCATACAATTTTCTCTTTTCAGAAATGGTAAACGACTTTTTTAAACCAACTGTATAAGTCATTGTATGAAAAGGATATCTTTGATACTCATAAACTTCATAACCATTGGCAAGAAGATCATCAAAACCAAGTTCACCATAAAGTTCAAATCCTACAGAAGGAAAAACCCAGTCTGCAGTTAAAGCCGCAAACTGATCTTCACCAGCATCATCTTTTGAACTTATAGTATTTCCATTAAAGCCAGGATTTATGTATTGAGAAGTTTTATGTCCCCATTTGCTTAAACAAATTTTTGTAACTCCCAAAGTTAAACCTTTTAACAAATCCAATGTTGGAGCATAAGAAATTGTAAATCCCGAGAGCAAATTGTGATTATTACCTGAATCATTGTCAAAATAATCACTTTCTGAAAGTTTTCCATAGAAAAATCTAGTTTCTACTTCACCTAAAGACCATCCCAAATATGGAACAATAATTTCAGTTTTTCTAAAACCAAAATCGAATTTTGGAAAAGGAACACCTGTGTTTGAAAGCATTGTTGCATTTTCATAAGAAGGACCACTCCAAATTGATTGTGTACCAAAGCCAACAGTAAATGTTCTGTAATTCCAGCGAACTTCACTGTCTCCCCAGCTGTACTTTGAAAAAGAGTCATCACCAAATCTTTGAGGGGCATCACAGTTTCCATAAAAATAAGCATATTCACTTCTGCTTGTATTTGAGGTTTTAATAATTTCAAAATCTTTGTTTTGTGAATAAGTTAATTGAGGTTTAAAAGTTAATTCAAAACCATAACCTTCAAGTCTGATACCAGTTGTAAAACTTGAGTTCAAGCCTCTTCCTTGCCACAAAGCACCGTCATTTTGACCAAAAGGAGCTTTTGAATTGTAACTTAAAAATTCTTCAGGACCATACAACTTGTATGATAAAGATCTATCAAAACCTCTAATAAACCAATTAGAATCAGGATTATTTAAGTCAAATATTTTTTTTGTCTGTCCTAAATTCTGTGCTGTCCACGGAAAAACATCAAATTTTTCTTGATCCAGAATATTGTATTTATTATCACTTAAAGTTCTATAATTTAAAGTGGGTCTTTCTACAACTCCATTTAAAGTCAGTAAATCATAATAATCTTCTTCTGTTGATTTTAATGCTTCTTGAGCAAACAAATTTAAGACAAAAGCAGGGCCAAACAAAACTAAAAGTAATTTTTTCATTTTACAAACCTGTTCCTTCATCAATGCCCATCATAATGTTCATACATTGAACGGCGGCTCCGCTGGCACCTTTTCCCAGGTTATCAAAGCGGCTTGTAAGTACAAGACGGTCATCGTTTCCTGTAATAATAATCTGCATATTGTTTGTGCCTGCCAGAGTATTTGCTGGTATAAATGCATCTGAAAGAACATCGGTACCCATAAAATCTGCACATTTTACAAAACGGCTTGAATTGTAGTGTTCCTTGAAAATTTCAGTAAGTTCAGGGCCTGTAACTTTTTTGTCCATCAGGCGTGTATGAATACCCACTGATACTGTCATACCCTGGAAGAAGTCACAGACATAGGGATTAAAAATCGGTTTGTAATTAAGGCCGGAAACTTTCTGCATTTCTGGAAGATGTTTATGTTCCTGAGTTAAAGCATAAAGCCGTGGAGAATCAAACATTTTATCTCTGGCCGGATCCTCGTACTGAGCAATACCTTTTTTGCCGGCTCCTGAATAGCCTGAAACAGCATGGCAGACTACAGGATAATCTGGAGAAATGATTCCGTATTTTATGAGAGGATAAACTACTGAAGCAAAACCTGATGCATAACAGCCTGGACCTGCAACTCTGTTTGATGAAATAATGCGTTCACGGTGTTCTTTTGAAAGTTCCGGAAATCCATAGGCCCAGTCCGGATTTGTTCTGTGGGCTGTAGAAGCGTCAATAATGCGTACTTTTGGATTTGTACAAAGGCTTACAGCTTCGATGGAAGCTGCATCTGGAAGACAAAGGAATGTAAAGTCTGAAGCATTAATCATTTTTGCACGTTCTGCAGGATCTTTGCGTTTGTCTTCGTCAATCAAGAGAATTTCTATGTCCCTGCGATTTTCGAAACGCTGGAAGATTTTAAGTCCTGTTGTTCCTTCTTTTCCATCAATAAAAATTTTGTACATAAGTTTCTCCATGTTAAAAAGCGTTAGGGGTAGTAGCACCGGCGAAGCCGTTGTTTGCGGCAGGGCTGCAAACAATGAAGCGGCAGCGGAAGTGCGGATGACCCGACCCGTGCCAGCGGGGAACGCCCATTCTAATAAAAATATAAACTTTTTAGCCGATAATTACACTATGAAAAAGATAATTTTAGTTCGTAAAAATATTTTAAAATTTGCGGCTGCTGTTCTGTTTGCTGGAAGTACTTTTTTTGTGCAGGCTCAGAATGCGCCGGTGGAACTTAAATACAGCGGGAACAGAGGCTATTCGCTGGTAGAAAGAACTAACTTACGGCGGTATGTAAACGGAAAATATGTAGGACTTACAAGCAGGGAAGTAAGGTCCTTTATAAGTCCAGGTACGGCACCTTCAAGAAAATTTCTGGCAAAAGGTTCTGTTTATGAAAAAGACCAGTGGTATGACGGAAGTTTTTATGTAATGGAAGAAACTTTAAGAAACAATCAGGCTGCTTCGGCAGGTGTGCATGATTCAATTCAGTCTATGTTTCATATTTCTCCATTGGGACGGCTGACAATGTATAAAGACAACGGGTATCCCAGCTTCAGAAGTTTTCCGGCTTATACATCTGAAAAAGTAAATCCGGGGGACAGCTGGAAAAGCGAAGCTGAGAGAA
Organism: Treponema sp.; assembly: GCA_016297415.1. Classification (GTDB taxonomy): domain Bacteria; phylum Spirochaetota; class Spirochaetia; order Treponematales; family Treponemataceae; genus Treponema_D. The sequence goes on along the minus strand of JAEDGQ010000016.1, from coordinate 4,201 downwards.
GTGTTGATCCGCTGAATAAAGGGGTGTTCACTAAAATGCCTATGCTGGTGGCTTATACCTTTAGCGGAGAAGAAATTTACAGGGAAAAAGAAGTTTATAGAATTAAGGCTATCTGGCAGACTGTTTACGGTGGAAGTGTAATGGATCCTCTTGGAGACGGAAGTCTTGTAAAAGCTTTTGGGGGTCACAAAGCAGATATTATAGTCCTTAAAAAAACTGGTGAACCTGTTCTTGTTGTGGATCAGGTTGATGAAACTTTTGTTTACACTGACGGTTCTCAGGTTAATTTTAAGGGAACTATAACTTTGTTTACTGAATTTCCACCTGCCTTTGATTCTGAACGGATTAAAATGGCTGTGGCTAAGCTGGACGATGGCACAGGAAAAACTGGAACTGGAGCAGAAGCCGGACAGGGTGCCGGAAGTGACTGGAAGGGAAGCGGCTGCTGGAACGGAGGTGTGGTTTCTGATGCAGGAAGCCGTTCATCCGGAAGTGGTTCCGGGGCTGGTCAGTCTGTAAAGGGCGGAGCCTCAAAAATTGTAACGGAAGAAACTCCGGCAGGTCTTAGACTGAGTATAAGGGACATTAAGTTTGCACCTGACAGTGCTGAGATTCTGCCGTCGGAAAAAGAGCGTCTGGACAGTATTGCTGATGTTCTGAAAATGGTTCCCAAAGGTCAGTTCCTTGTAGAAGGTCATACTGCAAGTACAGGTCGTCCGGCGGGAGAACAAAAGCTTTCGGAACAGCGTGCCAGAAGAATTGCAGAAGAACTGGCTGCCCGTGGTGTTGATGCAGGTGCCTTTATCTGCCGTGGCTGGGGTGGAAACAGAAGTATTGCTTCTAATGACAGGGAAGAAGGAAGAGCTGAGAACAGACGAGTAGAAATTACGATTTTGAAATAAGGCGACCACACTAAATTAAAATATAATAAGAGATTATGGGCGAATTTATGGAAACTGGCAGATTTTTTAATTAAACTTATGCTGATGGAATTTTTTAAACAAACGCTTTCAAAAATTTCGTTTAATCTGAACGATTACCTCGAATTAAGACCTGCTATTAGAAACGGTAATTACAGGACCCTTAGGACCATGACCCTTCTTTGTACTGTTTTGTTTGGAGCTCTCTTTGGAATTTCGTTCTTAAATCACTCCCATATTGTCCTTCGTAATCAACTTCTGTATGGAATCAATTTTGCAGTTGTTCTGTTCCTTTATCTGATTTCACCTGCAATCGTAAAATTTTTTCCGTCTGCCGTAACAGTTCTGGTTTATATTTTTGCAGTTATTGTTCACAGTTTTGGAATAACAATCGGAATAATTACACAGGTAAATCATCCTGCAACTTCTTACATTGTTCTTCTTTTTGTAATTCCCCTTTTTTTTATAGACAGACCATGGCGTAATGCGCTATTTAATTTTATAAGCTGCGGCATTTTTCTTTTTTTCAGCTACAAATTAAAAAGCCGGGAAATCTTTTTTAATGACCTCAGCAATGCCCTGAGTTTTTGTTTTCTTTCAATAATCTGTTCAAGACATTTTACAAGACTGAGAATCCAGCAGCTTAAGGTTATTAAAATTGTAGAAACTGAGCGTGATACAGATATAATGACAGGCGTTCTTTCAAAGGCAGCTTTTTTGAGGGAAATTGACCGTCTTCTGACAATTGACTCAAGCCGTGGGATTTTTATTATGATCGACGTTGATAACTTTAAGCATTTCAACGACAAGTACGGCCACGACTTTGGAGATCTTGTTCTTCAGACACTGGGACGCAGTATGAACAACTCTTTCCGTCGTTCAGATTTGCTGGGTCGTTTTGGTGGTGATGAATTTTTCGTTTTCATTCCGTCTACAAACGATACAGATGTGGCTCTGTTCAGAACTAAGAGTCTTCAGATGCATCTTGAGAATGATATAGCTGTGCCTGGCGGAAAAGACAAAGTAACAATCAGTGTCGGAATTTCCAACTGTAAGGGCATAGGTGAAACTTACCACTCCCTTATGAAGCGGGCCGATGAAGCAATTTATGAAGCAAAGGCTGCAGGAAAAAACACAATCGTTGTTAAGTAATTTTCAGTAAAGCCTATAAAAAAGCATCCGGGAACAGAAAAGTTGAAGTGCTCCCCAATTATTGGACACTTTAACCAGGCTGATTCCTGAATTGTAAAGGGGTCAGCCCTTTTTATTTAAAAATCTCAAGTTTGTGAATTGTGCCTAATTGTTCTGCGCCGTCTTTTATGTTTTGAATATTCTGGTTTTTCATAAACTCTCCAAGATCAATTGTAAAGCGGTTCATGGAAAAATGCTGAAAAACAAAAACTCTGTTCCATTCGGTTCTGGCACTTCCATCTTCAGACAAATATTCCTTCTTTAATGCATCCCTGTAATTTAAAAAAAGTCCCCGGCCTTTTAGTTCTGCATAGCCTACAAGCCAGAGTTCCGGGGCTTGGGAAGTGTTATGGCTGGCTCTGCAAAGTTCCTGATGAAGACGGGCAGTTTTTTGTGCCATCCATACTGCACTGGCATTAACTGCTTCTTTAAGCTGGGGGCTGGCTTTTTTTAGTATTTCTTTCAGATGGCCTGTTTTTGCAGAGTGAACAGGTGTTTTGTTTAGAATAATTACATTTTTGCGGAAATCAGTATTAAATTCAGGATTTTTTTCAAAAAAGCCTGCTGCAAGTTTTCCAGCCTGACCAACAAGATATTTCTGATTGCGGGCAAGCTGTTCGTTTTTTCCGGGATTATCGCCGATTACGATTTTTGTGATCAGACTCCGCTCTGAAAGTTCATCAAGTGCTGTATTATAAACAACAGGAGTTTCAAGAGGGTATTCCGGTACGCCCCCTTTTAAGGCTGCTGCTTTCTGTAAAGGTGCAAGTTCATCACCAAAACGGCTGTTAAAGTCAGAGCAGAAAGCTTTCAGTTCTTTTCTAAAAGTGTCAAAAATCGAAAATTGTGCTTCGTTCATAAAATTATTTTAGCAGAGGGAAGTTTTATGTGGAAGTAATTCAAAAGGGCGTCTCCACCTTGCGGTGGCCGGGCTATCCGCACTTCCGCGCAAAAGCGCTTCATTGTTTGTGCCGGTTAACCCCGTCACAAACAACGGCTTCGCCGGTGCTACTATCCCTGACGCAAAGCGTCAGGTCGTGCGCATTTTGCGCACAGTAAAATAAAAGAGTTTTACCGTTTTTTGCGAAGCAAAAATGCGAGTTTTCGCGAGCAAGGTAAAATCTCGCAGCGTGCTTGCACGCAGATATCCCTAACGCAAAGCGTCAGGTCGTGCGCATAATGCTTGGTTATTCTCTGAACGCAGCGGCATCACAGATCATCAGGGTGCCATCGCTTGAAGCTTTGTGGAGGCTTGGAAAAAATCCAGGAATTGTTCGGAGAAACTTAAAGCCAAGACTTTCGTAAATGTGTTTTGCCCCCTGCCATTCTTCGTTTACAAGGAGAATAACTGTTTTCAGGTCTGGAAAAGCACCGCACACAGATTTGAGGCTTTCTTCAAAAAAAGGCTTTGCCAGATGGCGTCCTCTGTATTCGGGAAAAAGTGCAAAACTTGAAGCGTAAAGAACAGGTCCCGTAACTTTGTGAACTTTTTCCGGATCGTGTCCCAATGCAAAAAAATTATCATCGTCAGGAATAGAATTCCAGATTTCGCTGCAGAAGTATCCGGCTGTAACGGCGCCACCGTTTTTCAGTACAGTTTCGGTGCTGGAGTCCTGCAAAAGCAAAAAGCCTTCTGGAAATGCCGAAAGCCGCTTTTCAAATGTTTTCTGACTTTCCTGTATTGCAGGAATAAAAGCAGACCGTTCTATCTGCATGATTGTATTTATGTCAAAACTCTTTGCAGGGACAAGGTTCATAAAAAATCTCCTTCAAAGATTATAGCACAAAATAAGGGTGTTTAAGATAATCAGACTTGCTAAGTATTTGTCTGTTTAAAAAATGCTTACGCGGAGAACCCTGTCAATCCTCCCGCGAGAAAGCCTAAACAAGGGAACTGAAATGACGCAGGGAGCTGTAAGGTGTGACCATTGCACTGGTACGTTTTCAAAGGTGCGGTTGCCAGGAACCTCCGCTCCGCATTTTTTAAGACCAGCTAAAACAGTGGTGCCTGAAGCTATTCAAACCATCGGGTAAATTGTCTGTTTAAAAAATGCTTACGCGGAGAACCCTGTCAATCCTCCCGCGAGAAA
>JAEDGQ010000015.1 GCA_016297415.1 Treponema sp. | reverse complement strand
TGAGCCTGTCGAAGGGCTCAATGACCGCTACAGTCATTACTTATTGGACATCCCCGCTTATTTTAATATGCTGCTTTTATCAGTTCAAACAAATCATCACTTGTCATTGCTCTTGGAAGATTATTGATAAACTCAAGTTTACCACAGTCTTCTGCCGCAAGTGCCAGCTGATCAACTGAAACTGACAGATCCTTAAGACGGGTCGGAAGATTTGCCTTTGCCATTCTCTGACGGATATTGTCAGCAAATGCCTGACACATTACTTCTGAAGCAGCGTTTTCCGGCGGTTCAATTCTGAAAATTTTTGCCAGATTTTCAACCTTTTCTGTCTTAAACTTTGCACAGTCTTCAATTATATAAGGAAGAAGAATTGCTGAAACAAGGGATCTGCTGATTTTAAAACGGCCGTTGATTGCCAGAGCTAAAAGGGAAGCTGCACCAATTGAACTTGATGCAGATGCAAGGCTTGCCATACAGCCCCCCTGAGCAAGAAGTTCCTCCTGTGGAGTTGTAACATTATGAGATGCAGAACCGTCCATAGCCCAGCTTAAAAGTTCTACAGCTTTTTCTGCCAGCATATCACTGAAAAAACTTGATCTCTGGCTCAGATAAGCTTCGCAGGCAAGACAAAGAGCTTCAAGACTCATTGATTCAATCTGGTTTTCTGTCAATGTAACTGAAAAGTTAGGATCAAAAACAGTTGCCTTACAAACACCGTTATGAATCTTTAAAAGCTTAACCTGTGTTGTTCTTGAATCTACAAGTGGAACTTTATCTGTAAATACATAAGCATCACGACAAGTTGTACAAAGACAGATTAAAGGAAGAGCTTTTTTTCCAGGAACAGAGCCGTCAAGGAATTCATAGATGCCGTCTTTTTCCTGAGAAAGTGCGGCTACGGCTCTGCCCACACTTACAGCTTTTCCACCACCAGCCGCAATGATTCCGTGTATATGGGCACTTTTTGCAAGTTTAAGGGCTGCATCTACTGTTTTTGAATCAGCAGTTTCACCAAACTCGTCGAAAACAAAATAATCAAGATTTCTGTCTTTAAGAGACTGGGTAATTTTATCTGCAAGACCAACAGCCCTTAAAACAGGATCCATAATAAGCATAAAGCGGCTTCCAGCTTCAGAAGCAAATTGTCCCAGTCTGCTGCATGCGTAAGAAGCAATAATTACATCTGGTGAAATTCTGAATGAAAAGTCTGCCATTTTTTCTCCTTATGAAACACCGCGTTAGCGGCAGTGCCTCCCTAAACAAAAAAAGCAGAACACATAGTTCTGCTTCTTTTAATAATTCTTCCTGTCCGTTGAATTAGAAACCAAAGCTGTCCAGGATACGGTCAGCAGTAGAACCAATTACAGCAGAGTTAAGGTAATTTGGATCCTTAATCTTTTCTTTTACTGAAGCAACAAGATCAGCACGAACATCAGGTGTTTCTTCAGCAACCTGGCTTAAGAAATATGCTCTTGCAGCTTCTTTAGCTTCGTCAGAAACGCTGATTGAGTCAGGAGCAGAAGTAGATGCTACCTGAGCTGATCCATTTGCGCGACGTGTGTTCTGTACGTTGTTAATAGGATTAATTCCGTTAATATTCTGTACCATCATTTTTAACCTGCCTTACCCTTTAATTATCGGCACTTTCCTCAGAAAGTTGAGCATTTTTATTACCAGAAATGAAAATTGCGAATTCACCAAGAATCTTTGTTCTTGATGCAAACTCATCTCTCATTTCTGCCGCTGTACCATCAATAATCTCTTCGTGAAGTTTTGTAAGTTCCCTTCCAACAACTACACGACGGTCACTTTCAATATCGGCAATATCCGTAAGAAGTTTAGTAATTCTGTACGGAGATTCGTAAATTACTACAGCAGCTCCTGTTGCCATCAGCTCCCGCAGTCTGGAACGTCGTCTTCCTGGCTTTGGAGAAAGAAAACCTTCCATAATCAGTGTCTTTCCACCTGCACCAGCAACACTTACAAGAGTTGCAAAAGCACTTGGTCCCGGAACAGGCACTACTGTATGTCCAGCATCTCTGGCAAGTCCTGCAAGCACGGCTCCTGGATCACTGATTCCGGGAGTTCCTGCATCACTTGCATAGGCCACAGTCTGACCTTCGTCCAGCAGCTTAATAATCTTCTGTCCTGCAACAGCCTCATTCTGCGAACGGCAGGAAATAAGAGGCTTGCGGATTTCAAAATGACTTAAAAGCTGCAGTGTATGCCGTGTATCTTCAGCTGCAATTACATCAACGGTTTTGAAAGTTTCAATTGCGCGGAATGTAATGTCACCAAGATTTCCAATCGGCGTACCAACTATATATAGTGTAGACACTCTTAGATAATATACTTAAAACCGCTAAATCGCAAGGATTTTGCAGTACTGTTCCACCAGGGAATCAACAAAGTTATAATCAGGTTCAAACGGAAGCGAAGTGAATAATTCACCTTCTCCTGTCTGTGGATTAGACCTGATGTCCATCTTTTTTTCTACTATATAATTATCAAGAAGACTGCCTGTAAGAGCCGAAAAAACTTCAGCTTTTGCCTTAAAATCTTCATCTGTGCTGTTTTTGATTTTTCCTGCAGATGCAAGACTTTTCAATGCAGTTACAGTCTGTTCTGAAAGCTTATTTTTTACATTACTATAAATTGAAGCAGCCTCAGTTGAAAAATACTTTTCACTTTCCACGAAAGAATAAATCTGAACGAGAGGTTCTTTTTCATTCACCTTAAACCAGCGGTGAACTATTCCTTTTAAAACAGCTTCTGCAGCATATTTCTGAGCAGTTGCATCCATTTCTGCAGGAATAAATGATATTTTTGAAAGAGATTCTCCACAGTAGCGGATAGTATCATCAATCATAGCTTCCCGGGATTCATAGTGGTTATAAAGACTTGCTTTTTTGATGCCAAGCTTTCCTGCAATGTCAGCAAGAGATGTTGCACCTACACTGTTTACAAAGGCACATTCAAGCACAGCATGAATAATTTTTTCCCGGGTAATTTTTTCTGCAGGCATTGTAGTCCCTCCCATATACCAGCTTAAAAAACTAACATTAGTTAGTTTAATATCCGTTTCTTTATTTGTCAACGCACAGAAATCAGTGTATAATAATAAAACTATATATGTATAATTGTTTAATATGACAAAATTCTTAAAATTGTCATTTTAACGGAGGCAAAAATTTATGGAAAAAACACTCCCCAAAATTTTTAGAGAAATTGCACAACAGTACCCTGAAGTTTCATTTCAGATGTCAAAAGTCAGCGACAATCGCTGGGAAGCAATTTCTTATAAGGATGCTTTTTCTGCCGTTCAAAATGCTGCAGGCGGTTTTCTTTCAATTGGTGTAACAAGAGGTGAGCATGTAGGTCTTATCTCTGACAACAGAAAGGAATGGCAGCAGCTTGACCTTGGACTTCTTTCTATCGGTGCAATCGATGTTCCTCGTGGCTGCGATGCTACTATCGGTGACCTTGAATATATTCTTTCTTTTGCTGAAACAAAAAAAGTAATTACAGAAAACAAATCGCAGGTTACTAAAATCCTCAGTATTAAAGAAAAACTTCCTTTAATTGATACATTTATTACAATCGAAGAACTTGAAAACGATATAATTGCAGAATGTAAGGCACAGGGAATTACAGTTTATTCTTTTGATCAGCTTCTTAAAGCAGGAGAAAAATTCAATCAGGAAAATCCTGGTAAGATTAATGCAGAAATCGACAAAGGTTCCTGGGATGATCTGGTTTCCATCATTTTCACTTCCGGAACTACAGGCCGTCCAAAAGGCGTAATGCTTACAAACGGAAACTTTATTACTCAGCTTGATGAACTTCGTGAACGCATTTTCCTTAAACCTGGCGACAGAGGTCTTCTCGTACTTCCAATCTGGCATGTTTTTGAACGTGCCTGTGAATATGTTTGTTACTGTCAGGCTGCAACTCTCTGTTATTCAAAACCAATCGGACCAATTCTTCTGGCAGACTTTAAGGCAGTTAATCCACAGATTATGCCTGCTGTACCAAGAGTTTTCGAAGCCATTTATGACGGAATTTACCGCAATATGCGCAAAACAGGCGGCATTGTATTAAAGTTATTCAACTTCTTTGTTGCCATTGCCCTCCTGCATTCAAAAATTGACCGTGTTCTTTTTGATAAAACTACCCGCTACGGCATTGATAAACGCTGGCTTCAGTGGCCTGCATTTGTTCTGCCATGGCTTTTCCTGTATCCGTTAAAACTTTTAGGCGGAGTTCTTGTTTTCCGCAAAATCCGTAAACTTCTGGGAACAGGCTTCCGTGCCGGTGTAGTTGGTGGCGGTGCTTTTCCTCCGGCAATTGACAAGTTCTTCTGGGCAATCGGCATAAAAGTTGTTGAAGGTTATGGTCTTACAGAAACAGCTCCAGTTATTTCTGTACGCCCAATCCGCAAACCAGTTCTTGGAAACGTTGGTGTTCCAATCCGCGGAATTGCTGCAAGAGTTGTTGATCCAGAAACAAGAAAGCCTCTTGAACAGGGCAAAAAAGGTGTTCTGGAAATCAAAGGCGGCTGTGTAATGCAGGGATACTACAAACAGCCTGAACTTACAGCCAAAGTTATTAACAGCGATGGCTGGCTTGATACAGGCGATCTGGCTCGTCTTACAAAACACGGAGAAATCGTACTTTGTGGACGTATCAAAGATACAATCGTTCAGCTTGGCGGTGAAAATGTTGAACCAGTTCCATTGGAAATGAAAATCCAGGAATCACGTTTTGTTCAGACAGCAGTTGTAGTTGGTCAGGACCAGAGATATCTGGCTGCCCTGATTGTTCCTGAACAGATAGAAATTGAATCTTTTGCTCAGAGTGCTGGTCTTGAATTCAAAAACTACGAAGCACTTGCCCGCAGTCCAGAAATCAAACGGCTTCTGGAAGGTGAGGTTGCACAGAGAATCAATGCGAAGAATGGCTTTAAGTCATTTGAACGCATCAACAAGATATGCGTTCTTCCAAAAACTTTTGAAATCGGTGTAGAACTTTCTGCAAAAAATGAAGTAAGACGCTTTAAGATTAATGAACTTTATGCAAGCGAGATTAAAAAACTTTTCGCTGACTAATCAAAAGCACAGATAAAAAAACTGAACCAAAGTGAAGTGCACCCCTAAAGCTGAACAAATAAAGTTCAATTTCAGGAGGTGCATTTTTTTTATTTAAGCTTCTTCTGCAGTAAAGGCTTTTTCAAGACGTTCACTGATTTTCTGAAGCTGAGATTCACTTGTAATATGGAACAATGCAAGAACTTCCGGATCAAACTGATAGTAATCAACTTCGCCAGTCTGATAATGGCAGAGCATATCTGACAGATAAACAAGACTTGTAATCTTCTTTGTATCTTCCTGAGCCATATCAGGTTCGTGATGGTGACGGATTACAGATACCATTACATCAGGGAAGTTCCATTTTTCTGCAATAAGGGCACCAACTTCACCGTGGTTTACGCCGGCAACAAGTTTTTCAAAAATATTTGCAGGAATACCTTTCTGAACACAAACATCTTTAATCTTGTTTATAAGTTCAGGATGAGCAGTTTCAAATACAAGTTTACCCATATCGTGAAGAAGACCACAAACATAGGAATCTTCAACAATTGCTTTTTCAGAAGCACAGAAGTTGCGGGCAAGGTTGTAAGAATAGAAGGCTACTCTATATGCGTGAGTCCAAAGATCCTTCTTTTCTCCACCGATAGATTTAAGACTGTTGATAGAACCTACAGAAATAAGCATATTTTTAATTCCGCGGATACCAACAAGCTTTACTGCATCAGCAATACTGCGGCATGGACTGGCAAGGGCAAAAGTTGCAGAGTTTACAAGTTTAAGAAGGTCTGTAGTGAGAGAAACATCGCTGGAAATCAGCATGGCAATTTCACTCATTTTTGAATCAGGATCATTTAAAAGACGGTTAACCTTTACGATTGTGTCTGGAAACTGTGGAAGTTCATCAATGATTTTTACGAATTCATGACTAACTACACTTAAATCTTTCTGTGTCTTTTCATTAAGAGGAAGAATAATTCTTGTAATTGTTTCTCCTCCTTCACTAAGAATCTGGAAATTTTCTTCTGTAAGACCAATTTTTTCCAGCATAAGAATCATAATGATAAGACCAAGACCAGCACCTTCAGTATCGTCAAGAATCTGTTCAAGAGCCTGGTCAACAGAAGTATACTGCTGGGCACGGCTCAATTTATCGTGCATACGCTTGTATTCTTCAACTGTAAGTTCTGAATTGTTGCGTACTTCTATTTTGATTTTATTATTTCTTGTCTGAAGGATGAGCTTAACGTAAAGACCAGCATTTTTCTGAAGTTTAAGGTAGTACTTGATGTTATTGAGAGTTTCACTTTTAAAACTCTTCATGCCAGTTTCATAGTCTTTAGGATTAGTAATGTCGAGATTCTTTTCCTTAAAGAAAATACGTTTTGTGTTTGCTTTTTTAGAATTAGTAACCAGTTCATTAAGACAGTATGTTAAATACTCAATCATCTGATTCTGATTTAATTCTTCCAGAAATGCAGACAGAACGGAATCCATATAAACTTCCATTTCGTGAGGAAGTGTATAAGTCGTAATCGAGAGAGGAATCCCAGCTCTAATAGCCATTTTTACTTTTGATAAATCAAGTTTTACTTTTTTTACTGGTGGCATGATAATAGATTATATCACAATAATTTATTATTATAAAATATGTTTGATTGTTTTCTTTCCAATACACTTGTTATTTTTCTGCAGTTATTATGCTGCAGCCGTATTTTTTTCACTAAAAATTCACGAATTGACTCTGCTGCAGTACTTGCTCCCGTAGCTTTTTCAATTTCCCTGCTTTCACTTTATATTTGGGGATGCAGCCAGTTTATGATTCTTGTGCTGCTTCTTTCATTCCTGGTTTTTCTGACAAACGTACGTTCTATCATCAGACTTTTTAATCATCTGTATGTTGACCGTTATTCCCTGCAATTTTTAATTTTTACAGTTCTTGAATTCATTCTTTCCCTTGGCTTGCTTTTTGTGCTTTATTTTTATCGCCCGGTTAAAATTCTTCCTCAGGATTTTAATGTCACTAAAACTGTTACAAGACTTACCGGCAATATGGAAAGTGGTTTCAATCCTGTAACAAAAGAAACATATTTTAAGACTGCATCCGGCTTTCTTTATACTTATGAACAGACAGCCTCAAATCCAGCTCCAGCTCAGGTAACTGACGAAGTCTCTGGTGATCAGACAATTCCTGAAGATGAAACTGCATTAGCAGAACAGACTGTTTCTTCAGAAATTTCAGAAACCGAGCCAGCTGCACCCCAGGCAGAAGAAACAAAACCTGTAATTATTTTTGCATCATCTGATACTGCCGAAATCCTGGACTATGAACCATACTTTCTTTTTCTTGCACAGAAAGGCTGGACCGTACTTGCTGCAGATTTTTATTCACCGGAACTTTCATACAATGGATCACAATTTAAAGATTCCCGCTTTATGAGAAAGGTTATTTCAAAAAGACGTTTACTTAAAAAAAACGAAAATTACAATGCATCAGAAAGAAACGCACTTACTGTAAAATCTTATCTGGCACTTACAAATCTGGCCCGTAAAATTTATGGAGAAGATGCATACTTTTTCTTTGTAACAGACAACCTTGATTACGACTCAATTTCAGAAATTATTGCAGGAGCATCTTCAGATCTTACTGCAGGTGTTTTCCCGCTTACAAAAATCTCTGAATATAAAACTCCTGGTCTGGGATTTGTTGAACAGACAGCTCCTTTTACAGCTGCAAGATTCGGTTTAAAGAGAGATAAGACACTTTTTATTCCGAGATACGCTGCAGGTAAAACGGTTGAAGAATTAAAAGCACTTAAGTTATAATGAGGGTCTATGGATACAGAAAATATTGTTGTTGATTTTAAGGAAAAATCTCCTTTAAGCAAAAAACTTTTACCTTTAATCCTTCTGGTTTCAGTTATTCTTGCTGACCAGATTACTAAATTTCTCGTTGTAAAATACATTCCAATCACATATCCTCCTGCTGTTGCATTTTCGTGGTTTGACGGCTTTGCACGCATTATTCATGTATGTAATCCGGGAATTGCCTTCAGCATTGGTCAGGGATGGTCTCTGGCAGCAAGAGCTACTTTATTCAGAGTGCTGCCACTTATAGTTATTGGACTGGTACTTTTTGTTTATTTCAGAAACGATGATTTTACAGGTTTCCAGCGGTGGGCTATCTGTGGAATCGCAGGTGGCGGAATCGGCAACCTTATTGACCGTTTCTTCCGTTCAGAAGGCGTTGTAGACTTTATTGATGTAAAATGGTTCGGCTTAACAGACTGTCCTATAAGCATTCTGCAGATGGACAGATGGCCAACTTTCAACGTAGCTGATGCTGCTGTTGTCGTATGCGGTTTTATGCTTATAATTTCTTTCGTTTTCACACTCAAAAACAATAAAGACAAAAAGGAAGAAAAATAATGACAGTACAGGAACGCACATTCTGGTTTAATTTATTCGTTATTGTTTTTAATATTATTCTTGGAATTCTTGTTGAAGGTGCCGTTTTAGGTCTTTGTATGCTGGCAGTTAAAGCATATCCTGGAGTTTTCGGCGGAACCGACGGAAGCATCGCATCTTCCTTTCTTCCGTTTATTCTGCTTGCAGGTTTAATTATTGCTATGTATATCAGCGTAAAATGTATCTCATGGATAATCGAAAAATTTCATCTTGAAGATAAACTGGATGAAAAACTCGTAAAGCGCTATGTGAAAAAAGAACTGTAAAATCAGATTTTTTTGTTTCAGTATATAAAAAAGGGGCTGTCCTTAAAGTTCAACTTGCGGTGGTTGAGCTTGTCGAAACCACCATAATGCAAACTTACTGGACGACCCCTTTTTTTGCTATATCACAACTGTATTTTATCGGCAAAGCCCAAAAAGTTAAATGAATTCAAAAGAAATCTTTGGTATAAACTTGAGGCATTTTAGGAAGCTTAACAATCTCACACAGGAAGAACTTTCTGAAAAACTAGGAGTAACGGCAATTCATCTCAGCCGCATTGAAAACGGAAAATCTTTTGTCACAGCAGAACTTTTGGATTCTCTCTGCTTAATTTTTAACATTTCGCCAGCAACTTTTTTCTACACAACACAGGAATTTTCAGGCGATGACAGCCTTTTCACCAAAATCGATACAATAATCGACGAGGAACTTAAACAACTTGGAATAGACTTAAAAGAAAGAATCCGAAAATAAAAACTGTTTTAAAAACTCACCCTTCAATCATCCACTTCCAGACAGGAATTACTTCAATTTTCATTCCATCCAAAATTATTTCGTCTTCTTCATTGTATGTGATGATTATAAATCGCTTTGATTCTTTTACTGTTTTTGCGGCCGTTATAAGAGATTTTGTTTCTCTGTCACTGGAAATATTTTTGATGGAATACGCAACCTGAATTACTTCTCCAGTTTCTTCTATATAAAAGTCTGCATCAAGATTTTGACCTTTCAGATAGTACACTTTACCCTTGTGTTTGTTCCATAAATTGACGGCAACAAGATTTTCAAGTAAACGAGGTTCTTCATTAGTCAGAAACAAATTCAAAAGTCCATTGTCATTGAAGTAATATTTTGGCGTTGTTTCCTTATCTACAAATTTTGAAAAATAATTTCTTATGGTAAAAATCAAAAATGACTGATGTGCGTAACCAACATAATCTATAACAACATCCTTACTGATATTTACACCGATGGATTTTAAAGTATTGTGCAGTTTTGAATATGAAACTTCATCTTTAACTGATTCAGCAATTTTTTTTATCAGTATTCTTAAGCCATTGAAATTTCGGACATTGTTTCTGCTGGCAATGTCTCCAAGAAGGATTTTCTGATAAATACTGGAAACATATTCTCGTTTGTCTCTATAATCAATGCTTTCAGGAAATCCGCCAAAGTAAAAGTAAGTTTCCAACTCCCTAATAATTTTTCCGCATCCTTTTGTGCTGAACAAAGAATTTTCAGAAAAGTCTATATTTTTTGCAGTAAGAAATTCTTTAAAGTTGTAAGGAGTAACATACTTTGTCAGATAACGTCCACCCAAACGATTTTCAATTTCCTGTGAAATCATTTTGGCATTGCTACCAGTAATAAATGTATGTTCCTTTGAATCTGCAAGTCGTCGGGCAAATTTTTCCCATCCATCAACATTTTGAATCTCATCCAGGAAAAACCAGCCTTTTTTATCGCTCATTTCTGCCTGAACCGAAAGAATATCGTTAAAATCATCCAAAGAAAAATCTACAAGTCTTTCATCTTCAAAATTAATGTAAACAATCTGATTCCAATCTGTTCCATTAGCAACAAGGTCTTGTACGATTTTATAAAGTAAAGTTGATTTTCCTGCACGACGAAGTCCTATCAAAACATAGTTTGCATTGAAATCAAAATCATAGTTTCTATCAATGATTTTAAAATTCTTTATCAATTCATGCTGATCGTAAATTACCTGCTTAAGCTTATCGTGATTCATACAGTCCCCTTATAAAAAAATCACTGCAAATGAAGTTTTTTGTCGAGTATAATCGATGAAATATACACTTTATTGTCGATTATACTCGACAGTCTTTTAATAAGTCAATCAATTATCTTTGTAATCCACCCTATTAAACTAAAAAAAAATGTTCTGTTTCTATATACAGAAACAAAACACAGACTATTCGCGGTTTTATAAAATGAAAAAAATTTGACAGTTTCTGCTCTTGCTCTGGCTGCTTTCAAAAATCGGTATCGTCCATACAACTGGCGAAACAAACGCTCAGGCAACTGTAATTAAGGCTATCAAATATCTTGATTCAATCGGAATGGCTTATGCTGACCACACAATCGATGATGTTTCTGTAATTCAGGAAACAATCAAAATGATGAAAGACGAAGGATGTCAGGCTGTATTCGTAGCAAATGACAACAAGCTTGCTTCACACGGAAACATGGCAATCCTCGGTGGTGCTTGTCTTGAAAACGGTTTACCGCTTTACTGTGCTGCTGACAGCCAGGTTGAAGTTGAAATCACACTTCCAGCTGATATTACTTCTTCTGCAAATTACATCGAAGTAAAACCAACTAACTAATTTTAAGGAGGGGAAAAGTCTCCCCCCTGCGTTCCTTAAAAAGCCTGCCATAATGAAGCGTGTTTTTTTGTTTATTCAGGGTTTATACAAACCCTGAATAAACAAATATACAGGAACTATGCCTGGAGAGCTGTTACTGCAACTGTATCAACGATTTCGTCTACGTTACATCCCCGTGAGAGGTCGTTGAGAGGTTTAGCAAATCCCTGACAAACAGGACCAATTGCTTTCCATCCGCCCATACGAGCTGCGATTTTGTAACCGATGTTACCAGCGTTAATGTTAGGGAAGATGAATGTGTTTGCGTGACCAGCTACTGCTGAACCTGGAGCTTTGAGTTCTCCAACTTCTGGAGCAATAGCAGCATCGAACTGGAATTCACCGTCGAGAGCAAGTGAAGGAGCCTTTTCTTTTGCCATTGCTGTAGCACGCTGTACTTTACCAACTGTGTCGCCATTTTTTGGATCTGCACCAGAACCTTTTGTAGAGAATGAAAGCATTGCAACTTTTGGTTCCAGACCACCGATTTTTTTAGCTGTGTCAGCAGAAGCGATTGCGATGTCTGCAAGCTGTTCTTCTGTCGGGTCAATGTTAATAGCACAGTCACCGAAGATACAAACGCCTTCGTTAAGATATTTGTTTCCGCCTTCTGGAGCAACCATTACGAAACAAGAAGAAACTGTGTTTACGCCAGGAGCTGTTTTGATAACCTGAAGACCTGGGCGAAGTGTGTTAGCTGTTGAGTGACATGCACCTGAAACAAAACCATCTGCAACACCAGCTTTGAGCATAAGAGCACCGTACATTGTGTTATCAAGCTTGTCTTTTCCTTCTTTACCTGTTGTTGGGAAAGAAGCGAATTTCTGAAGGTAAGCTTTTGCAGCTGCTACATCAGCATATTCCGGTTCGTTTGTTTTTTTGTTGATTTTTCCTTCACGAGCTTTGAAAAGGATTTCTGCATATTTGTCTACATTTGGATCTGTAGCTGGATCAACAATCTGAACACCAGTCATATCAAAACCGAATTCTTTAATTTTTGCTTCGTTTCCGAGAAGGATGATTTTTGCGATTCCTTCTTTTACTACTACTGAAGCTGCTTCTACAACGCGTTTGTCTTCGCCTTCACAAAGTACGATTGTTTTGTTTGCAGCTTTTGCTTTTGCACGGAGTTCTTTTACAAAGTCCATATTTTTTCCTCGAATATAATATTTATTAAAGGTTCAAATAATTGAATCACTTTACTTTATCACTTTGAAACAAAAATTAAAACAGTAATTGAATTTATTGATTCCACCTAACGGCTAATTATTAAGTAAAATGCTGAAATTCTCTGCTGGTATTGGTGGAGAATAAAGGAATCCCTGAATTGTATCGCAATTCAATTTTTTCAGGAGATTTCTCTGTTCAGTATCTTCAACACCTTCGGCTGTAACATTCATTCCCAGATCTTTTGCAAGGGCAATTGTATGTTTTATAAGCTTAAATCCATCATCATTTTTTATTTCATCAATAAGGCTTTTATCAAGTTTTAAGTTTGAATACTGACGGCGGCTCAACATTGACAGAGTGGAATAACCTGTTCCGAAATCATCTACACAAAGGGTAAATCCATTGTTTCTGAAATCTGTTATGATTCCCCACATTGTCTGTCCTGATGCTGTGGCACTTTCTGTAATTTCCAGCGGAACAAGAGAAGGTGAAATTCCAACATCTTCTATAATATTGTTGTACTGCTGAGCTACACCTTCAATAAAAAGGCTTGCCCTTGAAAGATTTACAGAAACTGGAACTACCTTCAGACCCAGATTAATCCGTTTTTTAAGATAACGGCATACAGAGTCAAAAACATATTCATCAAGTGTGCGGATAAAACCATTCCGTTCAAACAAAGGAATAAATTCACCCGGAGGTATAAGTTTATCTGTCTTTGAAAGCCGCCATCTGACAAGAGCTTCTGCCCCGACAATTGAATTATCAAGAGGATTGTACTTTGGCTGATACCAGATCTCAAAATCTCCGTTGGCAAGAGCTGAAGGGAAAGAATCTTCCATTGTTTTGAATTTGACATTCATTGCGTTTTCTTTTCTTGAGAAGAATCTGAAATTAGTATTTTTTTCTTCCTTTACAGAATGTTTCGCAACAGAAGTTTCACTATATGCACTTTCGATTGGTGAACCAGGAAAATATTTAGTAACACCGAAATATGGATGAAGTCTAGGACACTTAAGGGTCTGGGAAAGAAGGAACATCTGGTTTGTAAGTTCTTCTATTATTTCGATAATGTCTTTCTTTTCTGCTTCAGGGAAGAACATTACAAAGTGATCAGCATTAATATGTCCTGCAATCACATCACTGCTGCAGTAATTTACAATTGTTTCCCAGATTTTTTTAAGAACACGATCCCCATAAGTAACACCACAGATTGTATTAACCATTTTAAACTGACGAATATCCATGGACATCATGTATCCCGAAGCTTTTAAATCCCGGACTTTCAGCTTAAAACTGTTATAATTATTTCCACCTGTAATCGAATCAACAAAAGCAAGCCGTTCCAGTTCGCTGGCCTGTTCATTACTCATATTTGAAAATCCCATTACAAATTCTGTCAATTCCTCTGTTTGAGACAGATTTACGATTTTTATTCTGCAGTAAACTATTTTTCCGTTAATATTTATTCTGAAATCATGAACAAAAACATCTCTGTCTTTAAATACTTTTCTAAGATTTTCAACTGAAAAAAGCCGAAGCATTTCATCTTTTTCTGCATCAATGACAGCTTTTTCAACAAAGGTTTCATACATAACTTCGTATGCAGGATGATGATCCCAGATTCCTTCCATAAGATCCTGAACAGACTTAATAACACGATGTGGAATTACTATATTTTTTTTGTAGTCGCAGTAATAAACACAGGAGAAGTCACGGCTTAAAGCTTCCAGAAGGGCGGAAGAACGCTTTGTTTCCGCAACATCTTCTACGATTCCTGCCATTGTCAGATTTTTTCCGTCAGGAGAAGTTTCGATGGCACAGATTGTAACCCGGGAAAGACGACCACTTCTTGTAGCAAGAATTTCAGAAACCTTCCGTTCTCCGTTGTCAATTCTTGTGGCCATATCATAAAGAATTGCCCTGTCCTCTTCTGCAATAAAAGAGTCTGCAAGGCTTTTAGGCATATTTGTATAGATTTTTTCAGCTTTGAGAACTGAAACAAAATTATCAGACGCAATTAAAAGCTTTTCCTGAGGATAGTATCGGAATGTAAGGATTCCGATGGCAAGTAATGCATCCTGCATCTCTCGTGAAAGAAAATTATAAGTTTTACCATTAAAATTAATGCTGTTTGGATTTTTATTAATCACTTCTTTTAATTCCATCTGATTAGCCTGCAGCTAAAAACCCCCTCCTTTTTTTCAGCTGCTGTTAATATCCGTCACTCATGCTGCGGTTAATATCCCTCTGATAGAGTTCCTGATATACAAGAGAACGTTTTTTAAGCTCTTCTTTTTTTTCCTGATTAAACGGAATGAAACGCCAGAAAATAGCACGCAATTCTTTGTCCATTCTCTGAACACCTTCAACTTCCTTTGTCATCCAAAGTACATAATCGCTGATAAAGTATGACTTTAAGTCACCTTTAAGTTTCTGGTTTTCAATCCACTGATAGTACTGACCAGTAAGACCTTCTTCCATCCAGTAGTATGAAGCTTTTTCCTTTGCTACCTGCCAGCGCAAATCTGCAACTGCCATAAGAAGAGAAATCTTTAAATCACGAGGATACATTGGAACAACAATACGTCCCCGGGATGTAATTCTGTTATATCGGTCAAAAGGTTCCCAGCAGAAACCAAAATCACCGTAAGTTGGTACAAGGAGTACATAAGGAACAATACGGTGTGGCGTATTTTTATGAATACGACAGAAGGCACCAGGATCCATTTCTTCAATCCATGACATAATATTAATTACCTGTTCACGGAAACCTGTACCTTTTGGAATACAGTGATAGAATTCACGGGTAAATACAGGGAACTGATTACCCTGACGGCCTACAGTCATTTTAGCCATCTGACGAACTGTATTATATTCTGTATCAATGTCGCCTTTACTTACTTCAATTGCTTCTGGTGCGTTCTGAAGTTTTGCAGAAAGAGAATCACTTACAGATTTTGCTTCTTCGTATTCTTTTAAGTAACCTGCAAGTTCTTTGTCGTTTTTCTGAAGCGAACGAAGTCTTTCTGTAATTTCTGCAAAAAGCTTTTTCTGCATTTCTGTATATGGCATACGATGTGGTTCAAGACCAATCATTGGAGCATGTTCACAAAGCGCCTGAACTCTGTTTAAAAGTTCAGTTTCCATCATCTGACGTTCACTTTCTTTTGCATTTACAAAGCTTTCTGAACTCTGAATTTTTCCGTCGTTTTTAGATTTAAGCTGCATAAGATGCTGATGTTCTGCAGCACCGCCATCATTTGTGCTTTTTTTAACACGAACTTCATCTGTAGCAGAAAGTGTAAGACGACCGCTGGCAATTTCCTTAAACCATTCGTCCATATAGTAAACAGGTTCTCCTGTTGTATTGTCTAAAATTGCTTTTGAAAAAAGTTCTTTCTGTTCCGGTGTAAAAAGAGATGGAAGAAGTACACCGTAGCGCATCATCATTCTTTTGGCTTTTGGAAGACTGAAATCTGCCATTTTAGGAGCCATAACATGAACAAGCTCCCAGTAAGCCATAACCAGCTGCTGCCGATATACTGTACGGTCTTTTGAATCTGTACAGGTTAAATATTTTGAAAGAACCTGATGAACACGCTGTGCCGGAGTACCTTCCCCTGTAAGACATGTTTTGTAATATGCAGGATCATCGAAAAAATTATGTCCTTCATCTTCAAAAAATTTTTCGATAGGATTGAATTTTTTAACACTAAGGTCAACTTTATTTAATTCACCTGCAACAACCTTTTCTTTTGCTGAAGATGAGGATTTAAAATCTGGGGTAAAATCGGAAACTGGTATATCACCAAAAGAATCGTGTTTGGAAAGTATATCATCTGAAGGCCCTGAAGACTGTGCAGCTTCTTCAAGAAGTGCAGCAATGGCCGGGTCTAAGTCCTGATCATTCATTTTAAAACTCCATAAACTTGTATGATAATTATATCACACCATCGTAAAAATGCGATTAAAAAGAAGTCTTGTTTCGAAAAAATTATCTGGTAAACAGCGAACTTTTTAATGAAACTTCACCTGAAAACAGTTTTTTTACTGTACCATCCTTTAACTGAACTACAAGTTCTGCTTCCGGAGAAATATCAAGAACTTTGGCTTCGTAAGGCTCACCTGAAAGCCCCGCCACAGGATTTACTTCTACTGACAGCCCTTTCAGGAGCGAACGGTTTCTGTATTCTTCAATCATTTCCATTGTTACATTCTGATTACCAGAACTATAACCGTCATAAACCTTTATAAGATCAGAAATTACTTCAGCTACCAGTTCATTTCTTGAAACCCGGTTTTGAGAAATTCCCGGAGTATTTTCGATACAACCTGCTACATCTGCGATTTCCGGAGGAAACTCTGAATTACGGACATTTATACCGATTCCAACTACAGCTGTTTCTATGCGGCCTGTTTCAAAATTTGCCACACCCTCTGTAAGAATGCCGCAGATTTTTTTCCCATCCAGAAAAACATCATTTACCCATTTTATCTTACATTCTGCACCGTACAGTTTTTTTACTGCCCTAGCCACAGAAACAGCAGCTGCAGCTGTATAAACTGCCGGATTTTTTACGCCGCCTTCTGGTGAATAAATAAGGCTGAAATAAATGCCTGTGTTTTTTGGAGAAATAAAAGGCCGGCCCATTCTTCCCCGGCCTGCTGTCTGCTGGTCTGTTACGATTACTGTATTGTGTATTTTTTTATCTGCAGTAAGGCGTTTTGCCTCCAGCATTGTTGAATCAATTGTATCAAAAAGCTTAACGGAAACCTTTGAAGAAGAAATACTTGAATTAATGGTCCGTTCCATACGGCTTCCATCAAGAGTGTCAGCAGATTCCTTAAGTCTGTAACCTTTATTTGTTACTGCTTCAATTATGTATCCCTGATTACGCAGTGCAGTTACAGTTTTATGAACAGCGGCTCTGCTTACCTGACATTTTTCTGCCAGTTCTTCGCCGGAAATAAAATCACCGTCAGCAAGAAGGGAAATTATTGTATCTTTTGTTGTCATTTATTTATCCTGATTATAAATGAAACTGACAGACCTTATCTTTGCCTGTATTTTTTGCTTCATAAAGTGCCTTATCTGCTTTCTGGAACAAAGCATCAAAATCAGCTTCTCCTTCGTAAAGGGCAAAACCAATACTTGCGTGAATAGTCTGATTATCTGTTGAATTCTCTGGAAAAATCTTCGTTTCGTGAAGCCGTTCCAGAAGCTGATTACATCTGAGCATTGCAATATCTGTCAGACTTGTTCTGTCCATAAGAATTATAAACTCATCACCGCCAAATCGGCCCATTATATCCGAGCTTCGGAAAGTCTGTCGAATGCAGACACTAACCAGCTTTAATACATGATCTCCTACAAAGTGACCGTATGTATCATTAACCTGCTTAAAACCGTCGCAGTCCAGAATTATTAAAATTCCTTCCCTGGCTGAATTAATGCTTTTTTTAGCCTGTCTTGTAAACGCTGCTTTATTCAAAAGCCCCGTAAGTTCATCTGTATCTCGTTCACTTTCGATAATCTGCCGCAGAGAAAATTCCCTTACGCGGATTTTTGTAAGATAAAAAGACGGAAGATAACTAAGCCCATAAAAAACAATACAGTTGAAAATATCCACCTTATAGTTTGCAGGCTCTTTTGCAAAAAACGTAAGGACACAGAAAATAATGTTTGCTGTAAGAGAATTTAAAAACATTCGTCTGGACTTATCTACAAAAATAAGGGGATAAGCAAACTCGAAGGTAATATAAAGAACAGCGTAATTTTCCGGGTGAGAGTACACACTCATTCCAATTGTGTAAAAATTGAAAGACCAGATGTACAGGTACATAAGCAAAACAGTGAATTTTTCATATTTTTCCGGAAGCTTAACAGTAGTTACAAAAAAAGCACTGTGAAGAAGAAATATTGCCGCGTAGAAAACAGACTGGCGAAAAACAGCTGAGTCCTTTATGACTAAAGAAAGTACAAAAAGTACAAAAAAAAGAACCATTGTAACAAAAGCACAGATTGAAAGAATTGCTTTGTTTGTTGAATAAATTTCGGATCTGACACAATCGAATTCAAAATCTGATATTTTATTTCTGTTATAAAAATTTCTGGCCTGTTTGTATAAATTTTCCATAGTGCTAATTATAATGCACAAAAGTTTCTTTGAAAAATTTATTTTTTTGCAGCTTTTCCAAGAGAAGAAAAATCTTCAACTTCACTTGAATATGCAATGCCCATTCCAAGCTGGCTGAGGCATTTAAGTTCCCGGATTGCATTCATTACTGCTTCTTTTTTTTCTGCAGAAACAACCATAATAAGCATTTCTTTTTCAGGAACAATATGCATACCAAAGAATCTTTCGTCTGTTTCTCTTGCAGTTCCCCGGGCATTCAAAACAGTACCACCACCCGCACCGGCTTTTCTTGCTGCAGCCATTACATCGTCTGCATATCCTTTATTTACAATTACTGTAATCATTTCGTTCTGTGGTTTTGTCTGATCCATTGTTTTTTCTCCGTTTTCCTGACTGCTTTCCATTAAATTTCCTGCTTTTAAAACCGAAGCTGCATCTATGCTGAAAACTTCCCCAAAGCCTTTTTTTTCTTTTGAAGCTGCCTTTACAATTGCCTGTAGAACTGATTTTTTTTCTCTTACGCCTACCAGCATCATAATAATATCTCTTGGAGTTTCACCAAGACCAAGTACTGCTGCCAGATTAGTTCTGGCAAGACCACGCCCCATTAAAACAGTTCCTCCACGACATCCGCTTTCCATTGCCGCACGAGTCAGTTTTTCGCCTTTTGAATGAGGAACATTACTGATTAAAAGTCTGAATGAGTTCATTTTGAAACCTCCTGACTTTCTCTATATTGAATAAGCTTCATCTTAATCTTAAACACAATTCCAAGAAGCTGAATTGCAATCAGTGGTGTCATTGCTACAAGGGCTATAACGCCAAAAGCATCTGCAGCAGAATTTCCGCTACCCTGAGAAGATGCTCCCAGCGTAAAGGAAAGAATAAAAATACTTGTCATTGGACCTGAGGCTACACCACCAGAGTCAAAAGCGATTCCTGTAAAGAATTTTGGAGTAAAAAATGTAAGCAGAAGAGATAAAGCATATCCTGGAATAAGAACATACCAAAGGCTGAATCCAAAAAGAACCCTGGCCATTGAAATTCCAATTGAAACGGCTACCCCTGTACAGAGAGCTGTAAGCATTACTTTTCTGCGGATTGTTCCGCCGGTAAGCGCTTCAACCTGATTTGTAAGAACCCAGACTGCAGGTTCTGCACAGACTGTTACGGCTCCAAAAATACAACCTGTAAGAAGAAGCATTGAAATCTGAATTACTGCCGGAAGCCCCAGCGACCGTTCAACTTCTCCTGCAGCATTGTAAAGCACCAGCAGTTTATCTCCGCTGACTGCCAGGGAACCAAGCATTTGTCCCAGTTTGTGTCCGGCAGGCATAAAACCGCCCTGAGCACCACTTAAAAAGATTACAAGGCCTGCATAACTGAATATGAATCCCCGGACAGTACGGATTACCTGCATAGGAGGCATTTTTAAAAGAGTAAACTGCAATATGATTGTCATTACGGCAAGAGGTGCCAGAGATTCTGCAACTTCAAGGGCTACTGCCGGAAGTATCACAGAAAAAAGTCCCTGAGAACCTTCCCCCTGAGTTACTTCCTGAACTGCCTGTGCTGCTTCACCTTTTCCTGAAAGGGCCAGTACTATGCCGAAAACAACAACGGCAAGAACAGGACCGATTGAAGCAATACCTGTCAGACCAAAACTGTCATCTCTTTCTATGCTGGAATCTTTTTCCTGCTGACCTGAAGATTTTGAACGAACAGCTGAAACACCCAAACCAAGTGCCAGAATAAAAGGAACTGTCATTGGACCTGTAGTTGCTCCACCGGAATCAAAGGCAACTCCCTGAAGAGAATCTGGTGCAAACCAGGCTGCAGCAAAAACAATCAGGTAAGAAACAATTAAAATATATTTCAGGGGAATTGAAAGAATTGTCCTTAAAATACCAAGGGAAACAAAAAAACCAACACCCAGCGCAATGGAGAAAACAAGTCCCCATTTTGAAATTGACGGATTGATTCCCCTGACCTGCTCTGCCAGTACCTGAACATCAGGCTCTGCGATTGTAATTATAAAACCGATTACAAAAGCAGCACACAGAAGCAGAGGAAGATTTCTGCGGGAAGTAAGGGCTGCCCCGGAACGTTCACCAACAGGAAGAATACCAATATCTACACCGGTAAGAAAAACTGCAAGACCTGCAATAACCATAAGCCCGCCCAGGAAAAATCTGAGGAGCATGTCACCGCCTAAGGGAGCAACAGTTGATCCGATTAAAAGCACAAGCCCCATGACAGGTGCTACAGAGAATACAGTTTCTTTTAATTTTGCATAAAAGTTCATAAATCAGAAAAATTAATTATTCAGCAGGGAATGGAGTCCAGCCTTTTGAATTTATACCGTCAATCCATTTTTTTGCAAAAACTTTTGCTCCTTCAAGATCCATATCACGGTAATTTCCGCATTGAATCTCGTTGGCAGCAGGAACTTCACCTTCCCAGTCTACGATTTTCTGAAAAACCGGGAGAAGATGTTTTGCAATATATTCTTCCGATACATCGCCCCAGACTGTAAGATAAAAACCTGTGCGGCAGCCCATAGGACTAAAATCAATTACACCTTCAATTTCGTCACGAAGATATTCTGCAATAATGTGCTCCATTGTATGAAGGGCACCAGTAGTCATAAATTCTTTATTAGGCTGTGTAACGCGGACATCAAACTTTGTTACAACATCACCTTTCTGTCCCTGCTTTCTGGCAGCTGTGCGTACATAAGGTGCTGCAACTTTTGTATGATCAAGATTAAAACTGTCTACATTGTATTTTTTTAATTCCATAAACATTTCCTTTACAGCTGAAAGAATATCACAATCAGAAAGTAATTACCATTTCAAATACAGTACGCTGACCTTCTGTAATTTTTATATACTGTCTTCCTTCCTGCTCTTTTTTGTATACACGGATTTTCTGACCTTCAGTTGTTTCTCCTATCCAGTGAACTTCAAATTCTTTCGGATCATTGTTACGGATAAATTCTTCTGAAAAAGCTCCTGTAGCAATTCTGACATATTCGCAGTTGTTCATGTGATGGGACATATCAATGTGCTGACTGCGGATTGTCTGTTCAAAAACGAAATCATCTTCTGAAAATTCCACATTGAATTTTTCAAATTCGTCAGGACAAACAGATTCCGGAAAACCTTCCTGAGGATAATTTATGGAGTTAAGTCTTACAGGACGGTGTTTTTCAAAATCCAGGGCACAGCATTCAATATTTGCAACAAACATTGTCTGACCATTTTTTTTATCTTTACAGATTGTATTTACATTTGTTCGAAATCCGCTGCTGTTTACAGGGAATGTATATGAATCCATACAATCTCCCCAGCCCGGACGTTTTTCGAACTTAACCTTCAGTTTTGTAAAGGCCCAGAATGCATTGAATTTTTCTCTGATTGTAAAATTATCAATTTTTAACATTCCGAAGTTTTCTGTAAGACCATCTTGTGCTGCTGCAGCTGCTGAATACATACTGTATTTTGTGGAGCTGTCCATTGCTGAATAAGATATTAATCTTTCTACTTTGTAAACAAGTTTATTTTCCATCATTAAAGTTCTCCAATAACTTTTTCTACAAGTTTTGCACTCATTTCTGCTGCTATGCTTTCGTTAAATTCATAACCGTTTGAACTGAGATCATCTGCCATATCGCTCATACAGCGTACAATTACAAAAGGAACTTTGTTGATGTAGCAGGCATGAGCAATTGCTGCTCCTTCCATTTCTACGCAGGCCGGATTTACATTTTCTGCAATTTTCTTTTTAACGTCTTTATGGGAAATAAACTGATCCCCTGTGGCAATGCGTCCTTCCAGCATTTTGTGTCCTTCTGCAAAAGAACTGTTCATAAACTGATTTTTTACTGCCTTACGCATTGTTTCGTCAGCCTGAAAAGAATAAACATCCATCTGAGGAATCTGACCGACTTTATATCCAAAACCTGTGGCATCCATATCGTGATAAACGGCATCTGTTGAAACAACAAAATCCATTACACCAAGACCGCTGGCCATAGCCCCTGCAATACCTGTGTTAATTACATTTGTACACTGAAACTTTACAGCAAGAAGCTGAGCGCAGAGTGCAGCGTTTACTTTTCCAACTCCAGACTGGCAGAGTACTACATCTACTCCGTGAATTTTACCTGTTTCGAAAGTCATACCGCCGGCAACAACTGACGAGGCTGAAGAATCTTCTGAAAGCATAAGGCTGTGAAGATAATCAACTTCTACTTTCATGGCACCAATGATTCCAATTTTTTTCATTTGTAAACACTCCTATGTAACCAAATGCGAGATTTTCCACTCTTTTCGTAAAAACACCTAGCATTTGCAATTATTTTCATAAAAATTACGTTATTTTAACAAATTTTCGTACTTTTTCACACAAAATTTATTGTGTAAAAAATCGATTTTTTGTATCTTATTATCAGCAGCAAGAAATTATTTAAAGTTTAGAAAAGGGCCACTGTTTCTCCTCCTTCATGTGGTCCTTTTTATTTTTTAAACGGCTTTATATAATTTTAATATGAATTCACAGACTGTTAAATTATCTGAAAACTCTTCTGCAGATATTGAAATCTTCATTTCTGAAAATTGTATAAAAAACTCACCTTTTATCATTATAGTTCCAGGCGGCGGTTATGACCACTATGGCTCGAAAGAACAGGAAACTGTTGCCCGTTTTTTTAACGGCAAAGGTTTTAATGCTGCCGTACTTCACTACACTATTGCTCCAATGAAATTTGGACAGGCACTTACTGATCTGGCTCAGGCCGTTTCTTATATAAGAGGCAGGCAGGATTTGTGCAGCAATTCCAGAGTCGCAGTTCTGGGATTTAGTGCCGGCGGTCATCTGACAGGATGTCTTGGAGCCTGGTGGAACAACAGCTCTGTAATTTCTTATTTAAACAAAAAATGGAACTGCAATTTAAAATGCAGCGAAATAAAACCTGACCTTCTGTGTCTGTGCTACCCCGTAATTTCCGCTGATGAAAAAATCAGTCACAAAGGTTCTTTTTTACGGCTTACTGAAAACCTGTCAGAAAATGAAAAACAGGAACTTTTACAAGTATGGAAAGTCGGAAAGACTGAAGAATTCTTAAGCCTTGAAAATCAGGTAACAGAAGAGTTTCCTCCTGTATTTATGTGGCACACCAGGGAAGATAAGGCCGTTCCTGCCGAGAACACTCTCCGTATGGCATTGAGCCTTCAGCAGAAGCAAATTGATTTTGAATATCATCTTTTTGAACAGGGACCTCACGGACTTTCCCTAGGGGAAAACAGCGAAGCTGAAATATGGCCTGAACTTTTTATAAATTTTATGGCACGATTAATGCGCTTAAAGAAGCAGTAATTTTTTATTGAAACCTAGCCGGGATCGTCGGGAGCTCCTGCGACCAAGAGCCCTGCGTTAAGTATGCAAGCTCCTGTTTTTTTTACTGATTTTTCGTGGTAAAATATGAGTTATGAATGAATTAAATGCTCCACGCTGGAATCTTGATACACTTTTCAGCTCCATCGACTCTGATGAATACAAAGAAGCTCTTGAAGGCTGGAAGACCGGCATTGAAAAACTGGAAAATCTGGTAAAAACTGCCAGCCGCTTTAATTTTGGTTTCTGGCTTAAAGGTTACCTGGAAGAACAGGACAGGGTTATGACTCTGGCTCAGACTCTCAGGGGTTATGCCTATATAATTTATTCTGTGGATACCACAAACACAGCTTATCTTAATAACATTGCACTTATTGATGATTTAAGCCTTAAGTTTGAATCTGTGAATATTGGCTTTAAGGCTGTGCTTTCTAAAAACGCCAAAAAGCTTGATGAATTTTTTGAAAGATTCCCTCAGTTTCTGGACAGACGATACATTCTGGAAGAAGAAATTGCAGAAACAAAACACCAGATGCCTGCAAAGGAAGAAGCTCTGGCAGGTGCCCTGCAGAAAACTGGCGGAGATGCCTGGGACAGACTTCATGAACAGATTATTTCTAATCTGAAAGACCCTGAATCAGGAAAAACTTTTAACGAAATCAGAAATGATGCCTACAGCGCTGACGGACTTACAAGACGCAAAGCCTGGGAAAAAGAGAAGGCTCTTTTGCAGCAGAATGAAATTGCAATGGCTGCCTGTCTTAACAATCTTAAAGGTGAAACAGTAACTCTGAACGGAAGGCGCAAGTGGAAAAAAGCTATTGACCGTGCCCTGGCTTCCAGCCGCATGGACAAAAAAACTCTGAACGCTCTTATTAAAGCTATCGAAAAAAGTCTTCCTTCCTGGAGAAAGTATTTTCAGGCAAAGGCTAAATACCTCCGTAAAAATAATCTTACAGTCTGCGATGCAAGAGATGAAAATGACAAGCTGGAAAAGGGGCTGGCGTTTTATGATCTTTTTGCTCCTATGGTCCTGCAATCTGAAGAAGGGGAAAAGAAATCTTCCCTGCTGGAAAAAAAGTGGACTTTTGACGAAGCCCGTGCCTATGTAATTGCCCGTTATGATTCCTTCAGCATTGAAATGGGAGATTTTGCCAGAAAAGCTTTCAGCGAAGGCTGGATTGATGCTGAAGTAAGACCTGGAAAAGTTGGGGGTGCTTATGACGAAGATTTTGCTATGGGTCACCAGAGCAGAATTATGACTAACTTTACGGGAACTTTCTCTGACATTATTACTCTTGCTCACGAAATCGGACACGCATATCACTTTTACTGCCTCAGAGGAAAAAGCGTATGCTTCTACAGCTATCCTATGACTCTGGCAGAAACTGCATCTACTTTTGCTGAAACTATCGTAAAACAGGATATGCTTAAAAAATGTTCGGAAGATGACAAACTGCAGCTGCTTGATATGGATCTGCAGGACGCAGCTCAGGTTCTTGTTGATATTCTGTGCCGTTTCTACTTTGAACGCAGCGTTTTTGAAGAACGGGAAAAAGGTGAACTTAATGCCCAAGATTTCTGCCGTCTTATGAAAGAGGCTCAGGAAAAATCATACGGAAAAGGCCTTAACAGTGAACGCCACGAATATATGTGGGCTGTAAAAAGCCACTACTACTCTACCGGTCTTGATTTTTATAACTTTCCTTATGCCTTTGGTCAGCTTTTTGCCGCTGCTCTTTACCAGCGCTACCTGTCTGAAGGAAGCGAATTTTCAAAGATTTACAGCAGTCTGCTTGCAAGCACCGGAAGCATGAGCTGTGAAGACCTTTGCAGCCTGGCAGGATTTGATATTACTGATGTTGAATTCTGGAAGTCAGGGGTGGAACTTTACACTAAGAAAATTGACGAGTTTATTGAACTTACAAAAGGTAAATCTACAGCTGTAACTATTAAACCTGGAAGTTTCCCTGAAACTGTTTATGACAAAGCTTCAGCAAAAGCTTCAGAAGAAAAAAAGACAAAGAAAGCTAAAAATGCTTCTAAAAAGGTGGAAAACAAACCTGAAGCAAAAGGCGGTCTTCTGAAAAAAGCTGAAGAAATGGCAAAAGAAGCTGAAGGCAAACCTCTTCCTGTTTCTGAGCCTGTTGTAATCGAACACGCTGATGCAGTTGATTTTGACGAGGACTTCCAGTGAAAATCCTCTGCATTTGTTTAAGTTCCGGAATACAGCGGACCCTGTCTTTTGAAAACTTCTGTAAAGGACAGGTAAACAGAACTTCTGATTTTATTGAAAATCTCAGCGGAAAAGCTGTAAACACAGCCCGTGTTATTAGTCAGCTTAAAGAACAGGATGCTGCCCGTTTTAAGAAGCTTACGGTTTCTGTTCTGTGTCCTGAGGGAAAAGACAACAAGGCTCAGTTTAAGTTTCTTGCACAAAAAGAAAGCTTTAAGATAAAAACTGTTACAATAAAAGGCAGAACAAGACAATGCTGGACTCTTCTCGAAAAGGACGGAACTACAACTGAAGTTATTGCTGACGAAAAAGCTGAGGAAAATTTACGGAACATCTATATTGAAGCCCAGGGAAAAATCCTTTCAAAGCTGGAAAGGCTTACTGACAGATACAGAACTGTTGTTTTTGCGGGAAGCTGCCCTTCTTATTTTGACGCTGATTTTCCTGCAAAAATCTGCCGAATCGTAAAAAACTGCGGATGCCGTCTTCTTGCAGATTTTACAGGAACTGCTTTGACAGAAACTCTTAAGGTCTGTACTCCTGACATTATTAAAATTAATCAGGAAGAATTTGCCAGTACATTTATGAATAAAAAAAGCAGTCAGGTTTCTTTTGAAGAACTTAAAAAAGCCGTAGCTGAAAAATCCGAAGAACTTAACAATATTGTAATTGTAACTCGTGGAGAAGAAAGTACTGTTTCTGCAGAAAAAGGACAGCTTACAGTAACAGACTGTGAAAAACTTGTTCCCGTAAATACAACTGGCTGCGGCGACAGTTTTAATGCCGGTTTTATTTCTGAATATGTATTGTCTGGAAATCTGGAAGAGGCCTTAAAACTTGGAACCTGGTGTGCTTCCAGAAATGCAGAAAGTCTTTGCCCCGGAAGCCTTAAATAAGAAGTCCCTTTTTAACCGTTCAGTTTTTCAAGAAGAGCCGGAAGCTGGTAGATATCTTTTATCTGATAGATTTTTCCCGGCAGGTGGTGGTAGTCAGGTGGAAGAGGTTCGGAACCTACCTGAACTGCTGTTCCGCCGAGAGCTGCATATCCTGCTACATAAACGCCCCAGTCATCAAGAAACAGTGTATCTTCAACTGTTCCACCGATAATCTCCAGCGCATTTCTGTAAGAAAAATCGTAAGGCTTTCCTTTCATGTTGTTTCTGCGGATATCACTGATCTGTTCGTTAAAAAGATCTCTTACACCAAGATGACGAAGAACATGTTCAGCATGTTCACTTGGTGAATTTGTAAGGATGACTTTTGGAAGCTTT
Organism: Treponema sp.; assembly: GCA_016297415.1. Classification (GTDB taxonomy): domain Bacteria; phylum Spirochaetota; class Spirochaetia; order Treponematales; family Treponemataceae; genus Treponema_D. The sequence goes on along the minus strand of JAEDGQ010000015.1, from coordinate 1,525 downwards.
ATTGATTCTAAAAGCGGGCGAAGTTCCGGATCCGGATTAAGTTCTGCAACTTCGTCTGCCGGATGCACATAAGCAAAATAGTCTTCTACACCTTCGTCTGTAAGGCCGTTTGCTTTAAGCCAGGAAAGTGTTGTTTCGTATTCCTGAAGAGCCTTTTCTCTGTCCAGAACAGCCTGACCAAACTCAATGTTAAAAAAATTCGCACAATAACCTATTATACGGCGGCTTATACCTTCGCTCATTTTTGAACTTTCAGAATAAACAGTCTTATCCAGGTCAAATATTAAATGTCTGATCATTAATCCTCTCCAGTCGTAAAATTATAAAAACACCGAATTAAAATAATAACAGAATAAACAGATTTCGCAACGCTATAATAAAAAGGGGGCTGTCCAATAAGTTCAACTTGCGGTGGTTGAGCTTGTCGAAACCACCATATTTAGTGCAATGGTCATTTCGACAGGTGGTTCCTGAGCCTGTCGAAGGGCTCAATGACCGCTACAGTCATTACTTTTTGGACAGCCCCTGCATTTATTTTAAAATCTGCAGACTACATTGCATCGTGCTGAGTCTGAAGGTAATCCATAACATGGTCAATTACGGCCTGTTTTGGATCTGCATGATCAGCAGGAAGTGTTTCAAGGTAATCATTTCTGAATTTTTTGCAGTCAATCACAGGACTTGCTTTATAAACACATACATCTGGACTACATTCATCAGCAAGCATATCGTCCATATTATCCGGATTAAATTTAAGAATCATACCCTTAATTGAAACCAGAAGCATACAGTCGAACATACGGAGGTAACTGTCGATTTCTTTTAAGCCCCGTTTTGTTTCCGGTTTTCCAGGACGGTAACGTGTACCTGCAGGGAATACGAGAATTGCTTCTCCGTTTTTCTTGCACTTGTCCATAGCGCGCATGGCAGCCAGATTGATTGTACGGGCTTTTTTTGTTTCAGCTGCAATTTCTTCTGCTGACTGTGCTTTTGCAGAAGCACTGTCCAGAGAACGTGTAGGATAAATTACAACACGAGTAAAACTTTCAGCAAAAGCACGAACCATTGGATCCGCTTCGTTAAGTTTCATACCGGCAATAGCAACAACACGGTCACCAAGTTCACGACAATCTGCATCATCTGAATGCTGAAGCAAATAGATAAGACCTGGAAGATCTGTATTTGCATAATGTTCCATAAGGATAAGTCCGCTCTTTCCAGATTTTATTGCTTCAAGAAAAGCTTTGTAGTTTTCTACACCTGCAAGGCCGCTGCCTTCTGCAAGGTTTTCTGCTACAAGTTTGTCCATTATTTTTTTTGTTAATGGATTTGCTTTCTGATAAACATTTGTTTCATCAATTTTTGCAGCTGCAACAGAAACTGTTGCCATCTGTTTAAAATACTCTCCGTAGCGTTCACGAATTGAAGCCATTTTTTCCTCTCATTTAAAAGGTCAGGACTCCCCTAAGACTAGGGCAAACGCATTATAATATATTCCCTGCTAAAAATGGCTTCCAGTCGTGAA
>JAEDGQ010000014.1 GCA_016297415.1 Treponema sp. | reverse complement strand
ATTGTGAAAAATATTTCGCTTTCGCTACATATTTTTCACTGGCTAAAGCCATAAATAAAAAAAGCCCGCCGGCTAACCGACAGGCTTTTAAGAAGTTTACAAGAACTACCAGCGATAGTGAGCAAAAGCTTTGTTTGCTTCAGCCATCTTGTGTACATCTTCCTTCTTTTTATAAGCAGAACCTGTGTTGTTGAATGCATCGAACAATTCAGCAGCAAGTGTTTCTGCCATACCGTGACCACTTCTTGAGCGGGCTGCACCGATTAACCAGCGCATTGCAAGAGCTTCACGGCGTGATTCTCTGATTTCCATTGGAACCTGGTAAGTAGCACCACCAACGCGGCGTGATTTTACTTCTACCAGTGGCTTAACGTTATCAAGAGCCTTTGTGAATACTTCAAGTGGGTTCTGATTTGTTTTAGCCTGAAGCTTTTCCATTGCTTCATAAATAATCTTTGTACAAGTTTCTCTTTTTCCGTCCAACATCATGCGTGAAACGAATTTAGTAACAACTGGGCTGTTGTACTTTGTATCTGGCATAACCGGGCGATTTACTGATTTCTTATGTCTTCCCATAGTAATTCTCCTTTAAATATTATGCCTTAGGTCTCTTAGCACCGTACTTAGAACGACTGCGTTTGCGTCCTTCTACACCGAGTGTATCTTTTGTACCACGAATAATGTGATAACGTACACCTGGAAGGTCCTTTACACGACCACCACGGATAAGAACTACAGAGTGTTCCTGCAGATTGTGACCAATACCTGGAATGTAAGCTGTAACTTCAATTCCATTTGACAAACGAACACGAGCTACCTTACGGAGAGCTGAGTTTGGTTTTTTAGGTGTAACAGTCATTACACGAGTGCAAACCCCACGTTTCTGTGGACAAGATTCCAGAGCTGGAGCCTTAGTCTGATTTGCTAATGACTGACGACCTTTACGAATTAACTGGTTAATTGTAGGCATCGCCTATTCTCCTATTTGTATGCCGGTCAGCACCCCGGACAAAATAAACAAACAAATCCTGCCGCGTATGCAGGGAATTCAATAATACCGAATTCAAAACTTGATAGTCAATGAATTCAAGAATGAATTCGGCGAATTTATTGCTAAATTCGCCGAATTTTTCATTTTTAGTCTTCGTCAGAAGCAGTTTCTGTTACAGTTTCTTCAACCTGAGATTCTGTTTCTTCTTTTTCAAGACGACGACGTTCAAGAACTTCTTCCATCTGGAGGTCGAGGTCATTGTCCGAACCATCAAAAAGTTTAACATTTCTGTAGTTACGGATACCTGTACCAGCTGGAATCATATGACCGATAATTACATTTTCTTTAAGACCACGGAGGTGATCTTCTTCACCCTTGATTGCCGCATTTGTAAGAACGCGAGTTGTTTCCTGGAATGAAGATGCAGAAATGAATGAGTCTGTAGCAAGAGCTGCCTTTGTAATACCCTGGAACATTGGGCGGGCAACAGCTGGCTGACCACCTTCTGCAATTACACGGTTATTTTCAGCATGGAAGTGATATTTATCAACCTGCTGACCGAAGATGAATTTTGTATCACCAACAGATACAACTTCAACCTTACGGAGCATCTGACGAACAATTACACCAATGTGTTTATCATCAATTGCTACCCCCTGTGCAAGGTATACACCCTGGATTTCGTTCATCAAGTATTCCTGAAGAGCATTTTCACCAAGGATGGCAAGAATATCATGTGCACTTGCTGAACCGTCACAAAGCTGTTCACCGGCAACAACCTGGTCACCATCACGAACAAGAAGACGTCTAGTCATTGGCACTAAGTGTTCAAAAGACTTACCGTATTCATCTTCAACAACGATTACACGCTTTCCTTTTGTAATTCCCTTGAATTTAACAACACCGGAAATTTGTGCAAGTACTGTTGGTACTTTTGGCTTGCGAGCTTCAAAAAGTTCAGATACACGTGGAAGACCACCTGTAATATCGTTTGTTTTAGCAGCAGCAACTGGCATACTAGCAAGAACAACACCTGCTTCAACCTGCTGTTTATCTTCAACACGAAGAACGGCAGCGGCTGGAAGATAGTAAGAACCAAGTTCGTTACCAGCTTCATCTGTAATAAGAATGCGTGGCTGTTTAACATCAAGGTGAAGATCACTGATACGACGTTCTGTTTTACCAGAGTTAACATCAACGATTTCTTCAAGAGTTGAACCTGGAATAACATCTTCAAAATGTACGTAACCAGAAACTTCAGCAATAATTGGTTCAGAGAATGGGTCAAATGTACCAACAACATCTCCGGCCTTAACAATATCTCCGGCCTTAACCTGAATTGTTGAACCGTTACTGATTTCTACTTTCTGTTCGTTACCAGCAAGGTAAACTTTACCATCAAGAACGAGTACACGACCATTTTCTTTAGCAACTACATCGCCACCCTTTCTTTCAATAAGAACAGAGCCTTTAAGGATGCGGCCACCATCAGCAACAGCAAGTTTATCTCCACTTCCAAGTTCGAAAGCATCGATAAGACGAGTTGTCATCATGTAACCCTTACGAGTAAAGAGCCAGTTACCATCGTCTGTTACAACGTGTGTACCTGCAATTTCTCCCATAAGAACATCATACTTGAATACAATCTTGTTATCTTCTGTTTCCTTAGAAGCTGTACCACCGACATGGAATGTACGCATTGTAAGCTGTGTACCAGGCTGACCAATTGACTGAGCAGCAATAACACCAACAGCTTCACCAATTTCAACAAGCTTGTTACGAGCAAGGTTCTTACCGTAACACTTAATACATACACCGTGTTCAGCTTCACAAGTAAGTACTGTGCGGAGTTTTACTTTTTCTACACCAGCATCTTCAATTGCTTTTGCCAGATCATCTGTAATGTAATCATTTGCATCACAGATAAGTTCACCTGTTACAGGGTGAATTACGCGTTCAATTGTGAAGTGACCTGCAATTCTCTTTGAAAGAGGAGTAACAACAACGTCACCATTTTTGATAGCTGTGTAATCAATACCGTTGATAGTACCACAGTCTTCTTCATTTACTACTACATCCTGAGCAACATCAACGAGACGGCGTGTCATGTAACCGGCATCGGCTGTTTTAAGGGCAGTATCAGTAAGACCCTTACGGGCACCGTTTGAAGAAATGAAGTATTCGATAACCGAAAGACCTTCACGGAAGTTTGATTTTACTGGAAGTTCGATGATGTCACCATTTGGTTTAGCCATCAAACCACGCATAGCAGCCAGCTGAGAAATCTGTTTCTTAGAACCACGGGCACCAGAATTAGCCATCATATAGATAGTATTGAAACCATCTTTATCGTTCTGCATTTTGTCGTACATAATTTCAGTAAGTTTGTCATTAGTACGAGCCCAAAGGTCAGTTACTTTGTTATAACGTTCATCTGCAGTAATTACACCACGAGTGTACTGTTTAACGATTTCTTCAACCTGTTTGTTTGCATCATCAACCATGACCTTCTTTTCTTCTGGAATAAGAATATCTTCCATAGAAAGAGTAGCACCATAGAATGTGGCATTCTTATAACCAGTTGTCTTGAGAGCATCAAGCATCTGGATTGTGAGCCATGTACCCTGGCTGTGATATACCTTTTCAATCATTTTGCGGATATCTTTATCACCCATACGGATGTTTACATATCCGACACCGTCTGGCATATCTGCATTAAAGCTGATACGTCCAGCTGTTGTTTTAATTACATCACCAGCTTTGAAAGTACCATCGAATCCATCTTTTGGAGCTGGAACATAAATTTCAGCAGACCAGTCTATAAATCCATTTTCTGCAGCCATAATTGCTTCATCATCAGATGAGAAGCGTTTATTTGTACCTTTTGAGTTTGGTTTTACTGATGTCATGTAGTAAATACCAAGTACCATGTCCTGTGAAGGGTAAACAATTGAGTTACCGTTAGCAGGGTCAAGAAGGTTCCGTGCAGAAAGCATAAGTGTCCAACATTCCATCTGAGCAGCCTGTGTCAAAGGAACATGGATAGCCATCTGGTCACCATCGAAGTCGGCGTTGAAGGCTTTACAAGCAAGCGGGTGAAGCTTAAGAGCTTTACCTTCTACCAGTACAGGTTCAAATGCCTGAATACCAAGACGGTGAAGTGTAGGAGCACGGTTAAGCATAACCGGGTGTTCGCGAACTACTTCATCAAGAATTGCGAATACTTCAGGAGCTTCCTGTTCTACGAGAGTTTTTGCTTTTTTAATATTGAAAACAATATCTTTATCAACAAGCTTTTTCATAATGAAAGGCTTGAAGAGTTCAAGAGCCATTTTTGTTGGGAGACCACACTGCCAGAGTTTAAGTTCTGGACCAACAACAATTACAGAACGACCAGAGTAGTCTACACGCTTACCAAGAAGGTTCTGGCGGAAACGTCCCTGTTTACCCTTAAGCATATCAGAGATTGACTTAAGAGGTCTGTTTGAAGCGCCTTTTACAACACGCTTGCGTTTAGAGTTGTCAAACAGTGCATCAACAGCTTCCTGAAGCATACGTTTTTCGTTACGAATAATGATATCAGGAGCTGAAAGCTGCATAAGTCTCTTAAGACGGTTATTGCGGTTAATAACACGACGATAAAGGTCATTAAGGTCAGATGTAGCAAAACGGCCACCATCAAGCTGAACCATTGGACGAAGATCTGGTGGAATTACTGGAATTACATCAAGAATCATCCATGAAACTTTATTACCAGATGAGCGGAAGTCTTCAACAATCTGAATACGTTTGAGAAGACGCTTATCTGTTTTTGAGCCTTTTTCACGCATTTTGTCCCGGAGTTCAGCTGCAAGTTCATCAAGGTTAAGGTTTTCAAGAAGTGTTTTAATAGCTTCTGCACCCATACCAGCAGAGAAAGCCTGTCCGTAACGTTCAACATCTTCCAGGTATTCATCTTCTGAAAGAAGCTGACCTTTCTTAAGTTCTGTATCACCAGCATCGAGAACGATGTACTTTTCGTAATAAAGAACTGAACGGAGCTGGGCAACCTGCATATTAAGCAGAAGACCCATGCGGCTTGGAACTGAGCGGTAATACCAGATGTGGCTTACTGGAGCTGCAAGTTCAATATGACCTGTACGTTCACGGCGAACCTTGAAGTGTGTAACTTCAACACCACAACGGTCACAGATTACACCCTTATAACGAATGGACTTGAACTTACCACAGTAACATTCCCATTCTTTTGTTGTACCGAAAATACGTTCACAGAAAAGACCGTCTTTCTCTGGTCTGAGAGTACGATAGTTAATTGTTTCTGGCTTTTTTACTTCACCATAAGACCAGTTACGGATATCATCCGGACTAGCCAATTTGATTTTAATCGAATCGAAATCCTGAATATCACGCATCTTCATTCTCCTTGTCGAATCCCTTACTTGCTTTTTCAATCAATTCCTGATCACGTTCGGTAAGAGCAATACGTTTACCCTTTGCATCATAAATTGTAAAGTCCAAAGCGAGACCACGAAGTTCCTGTACCATTACGTTGAATGATTCTGGAACACCTGCTGGAGCAGCCGGATCACCCTTTACGATAGATTCGTAAATCTTTGAACGACCATTCATATCATCTGACTTAATAGTCATCATTTCCTGGAGAGTATTTGCAGCACCATAAGCTTCCAGTGCCCAAACTTCCATTTCACCAAGACGCTGACCACCGAACTGAGCTTTACCACCAAGTGGCTGCTGAGTAACAAGTGAGTATGGACCTGTAGAGCGGGCATGCATCTTGTCATCAACAAGGTGATGCAGTTTAAGGAAGTAAATAACACCTACGAAAATTGGGTTAACGAATGGTTCACCTGTACGACCATCACGAACAATCTGTTTACAATCAGCACTTAAACCTGCTTCTGCAAGTTTTTCAGCAATCTGTTCCTGTGAAGGAGTCTGGAATGCCGGTGAGTCGAAATACTGGTTCAGATAGCGTCCTGCAATACCAAGTTCAGATTCCATAATCTGACCAATGTTCATACGAGAAGGTACACCAAGCGGGTTAAGACAAACATCAAGTGGAGTACCATCTGCCAGGTATGGCATGTCTTCTTCCGGGAGGATGCGGGCTACGACACCTTTGTTTCCGTGGCGTCCGGCCATCTTATCACCTTCACGAAGTTTACGTTTATTTGCAATAAGAACTTTAACTACTTCATCAACACCTGGGCTTAAATCATCGCCGGCTGTTCTCTTAAGACGCTGTACATCGATGATTACACCTTCGATACCATGTGGTACACGGAGTGAAGAATCACGAACTTCTTTAGCCTTTTCACCGAAGATAGAGTTGAGAAGTTTGAATTCTGGTGTAGTTTCAGTTTCTGATTTTGGAGTTACTTTACCAACAAGGATGTCACCTGCACGAACCTTAGCACCGATACGGATAATACCTTCAGCATCCAGGTTGTTAAGCATCTTTTCAGATGTATTTGGAACATCACGAGTAATCTTTTCTGGACCAAGTTTTGTTTCGCGGATTTCTGTGGAGAATTCCTTGATATGGATAGAAGTATACATATCTTCTTTTACTACGCGGCGGCTGATAAGTACGGCGTCTTCGTAGTTGTAACCATTCCATGGAACGAATCCAACGAGAAGGTTGCGTCCAAGAGAAAGTTCACCATTGAATGTTGCCGGACCATCTGCAAGTACATCACCCTTCTTAACTCTTTCACCGATTTCAACTGTTGATCTCTGGTGATAACAGGTATCCTGGTTAGTTCTCTGATATTTGAGAAGTGGATATTCATCAATTTTGTCTGAACCATCAACCTTTACTTTAATAAGGTCTGATTCAACCCAAACAACTTCACCATCATGTTTTGCTTTAACAAGAACACCTGAATCGTAAGCTGCTCTTCTTTCCATACCAGTACCAACATATGGTGGTTCCGGGAAAAGAAGAGGTACACCCTGACGCTGCATGTTACAACCCATGAGCGCACGGTTGGCATCATCGTGTTCAAGGAATGGAACGAGAGATGCTGATACAGAAATAACCTGACGAGGAGATACATCCATGTACTGAATGTCTTTTGCGTTACGAGTTGAATAATCACCAACGTGACGACAAGAAACCATTTCAGTTGGGAATGAACCATCTTTTTTCATTCCTTCTGTTACCTGACCTACATAGTACTTGTCTTCATCCATAGCTGACAGGTATTCAACTTCGTTTGTTGCTTTACCATCAACAACCTTGCGGTATGGAGTTTCCAGGAATCCATAATCATTTACACGAGTATAGATAGCCAGAGAAACGATAAGACCAATGTTTGGACCTTCAGGAGTTTCAATTGGACACATGCGTCCATAATGTGTGTAGTGTACATCGCGAACTTCGAATCCGGCACGATCACGGGAAAGACCACCAGAACCGAGGGCGCTGAGACGACGTTTGTGAGTAAGTTCAGAAAGAGGGTTTACCTGATCCATGAACTGAGAAAGCTGTGAAGAACCAAAGAATTCTTTAATTGAAGCAACAATAGGTTTGATTGAAATCAAATCCTGTGGTTTCATTGTTTCTGTTTCTTTGTTATTCATGCGTTCCTTGGCAATGCGTTCCATGCGGGCAAATGCAGTTTTCAGGGCATTTGTCATAAGTTCGCCTACAGAACGGATACGACGGTTACCAAGGTGATCGATATCATCCAGAACTTCATTACCAACATAAACCTTAATAAGGTGTTTCATTGTGTTGATAATATCGCTCTTAACGAGAGTATGAGCTTCTACTGGTTCTGAGTAGATATCAAATTTTTTGTTTAACTTGTAGCGGCCTACACGACCAAGATCGTAGTGACGGATGTTAAAGAACATTCCTTCAAGTTCATTCTTAGCAGCTTCAGCAGCCATTGGTTCACCAGGACGGAGAACTGAGAATACAGCAGACAGTGCATCTTCAAGAGTTGGTTCTTCATTAGAAGCACCTTCTTTTGTAAACTTCATGTCTTCACGTTCGAAACAGTTGATGATGATCTGACTGTCAAGTGAAGGATTGTGTTCTTCTTTGTTACCGATTTTCTTGCGTGCATCGAACTTGATTACGCAGATTTCTTTAATATTCTGAGAAATAAGGTCATCAACTTCATGCATGTGAAGTTTTTCACCGGCACGGAAGAGAACTTTTTCTTCGCCGTTTTCATCTGTAATTTTTACAGCTGTAGCGAGAACTTTATCTACGAGAGATTCTTTATCAGCAGCATCTACAGCAACATTTTCTGTTACATAGAAGCATTTAATGATTTCTTCGCGAGTTGAATAACCAAGAGCGCGGAGGAAAATTGTACCAAGAATCTTCTTTTTGCGGTCAATTTTTGCGTAAATCAGGTCTTTTTTCTGATCGATTTCAAATTCGAGCCATGAACCATGATATGGAATGATGCGTGATGAATATACGCCCTTTTCATGGTTGAAAATAACACCTGGAGAACGGTGAATCTGTGAAACTACTACACGTTCTGCACCGTTGATAATAAATGTACCACGGTCTGTCATGAGCGGAATATCACCCATGTAAATATCTTTCTGAAGGATAGCTCCAGAGTCCTTAAAGTTAAGGTTAATTCTTGCTTTAAGTGGAACTGAGTAAGTTAATCCCTTCTGTTTACACTGAAGTTCAGTGAATTTCATGTTTTCTTCTTCGAGCTGATAGAATTCATACTCGAGAGACATGTTTCCATCTGGACTTTCAATTGGGAATGTAGAGTTAAATACTTCCTGAAGACCTTTATTTTCTAAAGGTTCACCTTTATCTAACTTTTCTTTCTGAAGGAAACTTTCATAGGATGACAACTGAATGTCGATGAGACTCGGAATTTCCATGAAGTTCTGGATGTCTTTTCCGAAATACTGGCGATTGATTGTTCTGCTTTTAGCGAACATCGATTACTCCTGTGAGAGAACATTGCCCTTAAAAATTGCTACATGTCAGTTTTTTTGCATGACATACAAGAAAAAAGCCACAGCACAATTCATAAAAGCTATAAAACCGTTATAAACGGCAAAAAACGCAGTTGAAAAACAGCGTTTTAATTTCGATTTTGGGCATTTTAAAAACACCCCTTAAGACAAGTAATGCCTACGCACAGTAATCAAAGATTTTTGACTCTGTACGTAAGCATAAATTGAAATCAGGCTGTTTTAAGCAGCCCGTTTCTGACAATCCGGCATAACCGGAATTGACTTATTTCTTAGAAGCTTTACCGCCGGCTTCTTCGATCTTCTTGATGAGATCGTCAGCTTCAGCTTTAGAAACACCTTCTTTAAGTGCTTTTGGAGCGCTTTCAACCAGTGTTTTAGCATCGCCAAGACCGAGGCCAAGTACTTCTTTAACAGCTTTGATAACTGCAATCTTTTTAGCTGCATCGAATGATTCGAGAGTAACTGTGAATTCAGTCTGTTCTTCAGCTGCACCGCCAGCTGCTGCTCCTGGAGCTGCTGCTACTGCTACTGCTGCTGTAACGCCGAATTTTTCTTCCATTGCTTTTACGAGTTCTGAAGCTTCGAGAACTGTCATTGAAGCGATTGCTTCGAGGATCTGATCCTGTGTGATTGCTGCCATATTATCTTCTCCTGAATAGGCATGTTTAATCATTTGATTAAACTCAATTTCGTATGCGGCAGTTACAAACTGTAAACCGTTAATCCGCACTTAATATTTGTTGCAGGGACAGTCGACAGCTATGAAGCCTGACCCTGCTTCAACAGAAACTTTCTAATTTAAGAAATTAAATTAGTTAGCACCTTCTGCTGATTTTTTATCAACATAAGCCTGCAATGTAGCGGCAATTTTCTGAACTGGACCGTTGATTGTAGACATAAGCATAGCGATAAGCTGTTTCTTTCCAGGAACTTTTGAATATGCTTCGATTTTAGCTGCATCGTAGATTTCTCCACCGATGTAACCACCCTTAACAACAAGGGCTGGAGCATCTTTTGCAAAGTCGAAAAGAACTTTTGCAGATTCGTTGCTGTCTTCTTTAGCCATAACAATAGCTGTTGGGCCTTTAAGATAGTCAGAAACGTTATCAATCTTCATTTCTTCGAAAGCTACACGTGCAAAGTTGTTTTTTACAACTTTCATTGGAGCTTCGTGTTCACGGAGTTTGTCGCGGAGAGCAGTAATCTGTTCTACTGTAAGACCACGATATTCTGTGAAGATGAAGTCATTATAATCAGCAAATGATTTTTTTGTTTCTTCGATAGCTGCTGTTTTAGCAGGCTGTACTTTTTTAGCCATGATTGCCATAGATTAAGCCTCCTCTTTTGTAGCTACCCAAACACCAGGGCCCATTGTTGAGCTTACTGATACAGAGCGTACATAATCAGCTTTTGCGTCAGATGGCTTTTTGCGTTCAACTTCTGCAAGGAGAGTAGTTACGTTTTCAGCAACTTTTGCTGGATCCATAGATACTTTACCTACAGCAATGTGAATGATGCCTTCTTTGTCAGCACGATATTCTGTACGACCTTTTTTGAGTTCGCTGATAGCGTGTACCAGGTCATTTGTTACTGTACCTGTTTTTGGGTTAGGCATAAGACCTTTACGACCAAGAACCATACCGAGACGACCTACGTCTTTCATCATATCTGGAGTAGCAACTGCAACGTCGAAGTCCAGCCAGCCACCCTTAACTTTTTCGATGTATTCTGTAGCACCGGCGTATGTAGCACCTGCATCAAGTGCTTCTTTAGCGCGTTCGTCTGAACAGAATACGAGAACTTTCTTTTCAGCTGTGAACTGATTTGGGAAAACCAGTGTATCACGAACTGTCTGGCTCTTTCCGAGGCGGAGAGCAACGTGAAGTTCTACAGTTTCATCAAATTTTACGAAGCTGATTTCTTTTACAGTTTTACAAGCATCTGCTACTGAGTAGTTTTTCTGTGGATCATACTTCTTAAGAGCTTCAGAATATTTCTTTCCGTGTTTCATTATTCAGCCTCCACTTCTACACCCATACTGCGTGCAGTACCAGCGACGATTTTTTTTGCTGCTTCGATGTCATTAGCGTTAACATCTGGCATTTTCTGTGTTGCGATTTCTGTAAGCTGAGCCTGTGTGAGTTTGCCAACTTTGTCGCGAAGTGGGTTTCCAGCACCCTTAGCAAGACCAAGTGCTTTCTTAATAAGAACAGCAACTGGTGGTGTCTTAAGGACGAATGTGAATGATCTGTCCTGATAAACAGTGATGATTACTGGGATGGTAAGTCCCTTTTCCATGTTCTTTGTGCGGTCATTGAACTGCTGAACGAATGTTGGTGCAGATACACCATGAGGTCCAAGAGCTGGTCCGATCGGTGGAGCTGGAGTTGCTGCTCCTGCTGGACACTGTAATTTAATGACAGCTGTTACCTTTTTTGTAGCCATTGTATAGCTCCCTTAATTGGTGTCGGACTGGGGTCTGCAAGAGAGCCCGGTCACTAGCGAAATACCTCTGTCCAACGGACTTGTATTTCTTCCAAATATAGAGAAAGCCCTGCATAAAACAGAGCTGAATCTATGCTTAATAATTTCTAAGAACGGTTATTAAACTAACTTTTCAACCTGAAGAAGATCAACTTCTACTGGTGCAGCACGACCAAAGATCTGAACCATAACACGGAGCTTACCTTTAGTTGCATCAATTTCTTCAACTGAACCACTGAATGTTGCAAATGGACCATCAGTAATTTTAACCTGATCACCAATTGAATAATTCTGTTTAATGCGTGGTGTTTTTTCGCCCTTGATTTCACCAGATTTAAGAAGAAGATTTTTAGCTTCTTCATCTGTGATTGGACGCGGACGCTGTGAAGGACTAGTTCCAACAAAACCTGTTACGCCCTGAATACGACGGATTTTTGCACATGTATCTTTCCAGCCTAAATCTGGAAGATCCATTTCCATCATAATGTATCCTGGAAGGAACTTATTTTTTCTTGTACGTTTTTTACCGTCTTTAATTTCAGTAACTTCTTCTACAGGAACTTTTACATCTGAAACAACAGCTGAATCAAGTTCACCAGCTTCAAGCATCTGACGGATTGTACGCTCGATTTTTCCTTCGTATCCTGTATATGTATGAACGATGTACCAGTTTTTAGACATTGATTAATCCTATCTGAAAAGAAGTTCCATTCCCTTTGCAAATAAAAGATCAAATGCACCGAGAATAGCGGCAATAATAAGTGTAGAAACGATGACAACTTTAACAGATGCAATAACATCTTCGCGTGTTGGCCATACAACCTTTCTGAGTTCTGCACCACATTCTTTAATAAAACTAGTCACTTTTGCCATAACATTCCTCTAAATATTTTTTTTAATACAGGCCGGGCAGGACTCGAACCCGCGACACTCGGTTTTGGAGACCGATGCTCTACCAGCTGAACTACCGACCTAAGATATTTCAAGCTGCCGTTTTTCAGGCAGCCTTATATAAAAAATTATAAAGCTTATTTAGCTTTGCATTCTTTGTGCAAAATTTCTTTGCGGCAGAATGGACAATACTTATTCTTTTCAAGTTTACCAGTAATGTTCTTACGGTTTTTTGTAGTAGTGTAATTCTTGCGCTTACATTCTGTGCACTGAAGGGCAATAATATCAATTGCTGTCTTTTTCTTGCTACCCATTTATATTCTCCTAAAAAAAATATTCTTTTCAGAAAGCTCTTTCAAGCTCTTGAGCGGGATTGAACCGCTGACCTCATCGTTACCAACGATGTGCTCTACCAACTGAGCTACAAGAGCAGGTTACAATGATGTGTTTTAGAACTTTAAAGAGTTATAGCTTTTTAGTCAAGACCAAAAAGAATTTAATTCGTGCTATTATATTATTTTAATTTAGTTTATGCTATATTCTGATAAACAAATTCATCATTATTATAAAAAATATTTGAGGCATTGTTTTATGGACATGAATAAACTCATCGAAAACGTTCTTGAATCCTACGCCACCATCGGAGGCATCAACTCAGCAGGAATCAACAGCTTTCCAAACAGAGAAAATGTTGTAGCTGTCTTAAAAGACCTTCAGTGCCTTATTTTTCCAGGCTACACTACAGCCGAAGAAATTGATGAATTTAATCTCCGTTACATTACAGGCCAGAGAATCAACAGAATTGTAAGTGTCCTTACTAAAGAAATTCAAAAAGCCCTGATGTACGAAGTTTCAGTTCATTCAGAAAACAATCAGAACGGAGAAATCAAAAATTCTCACTGTTTTCAGCTGGCAGAAAAAACAGCTCTGGCAGTTATAGAAGCCATGCCTGAACTTAGAAAAACTATTTTCCTTGATGTACAGGCTCTTTTCGAAGGAGACCCGGCGGCAAAAAGCGATGAAGAAGTTATTGTCTCATATCCTGGTCTGGAAGCAATCGTTACATACAGAATTTCTCACTTCCTCTTTACCTGCGGTGTTCCTGTAATTCCACGAATTATGACAGAATACAGCCACTCAAAAACAGGAATAGACATTCATCCTGGTGCAACAATCGGTGAAAAGTTTTTTATTGATCACGGAACAGGTGTTGTAATCGGGGAAACAACAGTAATTGGAAAAAATGTAAAAATTTATCAGGGTGTAACTCTGGGAGCTTTAAGCGTTAAGAAAAATCTCCAGAACAAAAAAAGACATCCGACTATTGAAGATAATGTAACAATCTATGCTAATGCCACAATTTTAGGTGGAGATACAGTAATCGGAAACGGTGCCGTAATTGGCGGAAACACATGGATTACAAAATCAGTTCCGGCAGGTACAGTTGTAAATCAGTAAAAAAAACAGGCAGTTGCCGTCCCAAAAGGACGGCCGGGCTTTCCGCGGTTCCGCGCAAAAGCGCTCCATTGCTTCGCAACGGCAAAGCCGCCGCTACAATCCCTAACTGAAAAAAAAACAGGGACTTCTGCAAACAACGTTTACAGAAGCCCCTGCTGTCCAAGCAAGCTGGACATCGGAGAGAGTTTATCAGCTTTTTTACAAGCTAAGATTACTTTACCGCCATAGAATAAAATCGTCAATATTTTTTTACATTATTTTAAGTTAAAATCTGAATAATCTTTTGTTTTTTATCACTTACATTTTCCCCACTTTTCAGGCTTTCATACTATATTTTTGTTGACTTCCCGCTCAGAAAATAAATACCTTAAATATGGGAGCAAACATGGCAAAAATAAAAGCAAGAACAGTATATAAATGCAGTTCCTGTAATTCAGTTCAAAGTGTATGGAACGGAAGATGTCCGTCCTGCGGAGCATGGAACACAATTGAAGAATGTATAGAAGACCCAAACTCTACCGCTGCAGCTTTCGGACAAAAAGCCTCTGAAATTGCAAAGCCGGTACCATTAGCTTCTGTTAATGCCCAGGAAAACAGCAGACTGCTTACAGGAATTCAGGAATTTGACAGGGTTCTGGGTAGCGGTGCCATGAAGCGAAGCGCAATTCTCATCGGCGGTGAACCAGGAATCGGAAAAAGTACTTTATTGATGCAGACAGCTGCAGCAGTTGCTTCCAGGTGCAAAAATCTGTCTGGAAGAGTTCTTTATGTTTCCGGAGAAGAAAGTGCCGGTCAGATTAAAAACAGAGCAGACAGACTCAGGTTAAATACAGACGGAATTGAAATTCTCTGCACAATGCGGCTGGAAGACATTAAGGAAGCCTTAAAAACCTTAAATCCATCTTTTGTAATTATAGATTCCATCCAGACCGTTTACTCAGTAGAAGCAGGAGTTGTTCCGGGAACCATAAATCAGCTCAAGTACTGTGCAAATGAACTTACGGGCTGGGTAAAAGAACGGGACAGCGTTCTGATTATGTCTGCCCATGTAACAAAGGAAGGAACAATTGCCGGTCCCAAAAGCCTTGAACACATGGTTGATACAGTCATCTCCTTCGAACGGAACGATGACGATGTAAGATTTTTAAGGGCCGTAAAAAACAGATTCGGTTCTGTAGATGAAATCGGAATATTTGCCATGACAGAAAAAGGCCTTGAAGGGGTAAAAGATCCCAATGCCATGTTCATAACAAAACGGTCAGGACAGACTCCCGCAGGAATTGCAAATACAGCAGTATTTGAAGGAAGCCGGGCTTTCATTGTAGAAATACAGGCCCTTACAGTTCCGGCAAAGGCAAATGTAAGCAGGGTTTACTCGGACAAAATTGACAGTGCCAGAGTTGCCAGAGTTGCTGCAGTTCTTGAAAAAAGGACAGGCATAAGATTCTGTGATAACGATTTATACATCAATGTTGCCGGCGGTGTAAAACTGACAGAAAGTTCCATTGACGGAGCATTGGCAGCAGCCCTCTACTCTGCCCGCACAGACCTTCCTGTTTCGGAGAATACTGTAATTACAGGAGAATTAAGTCTGGCAGGAGAAATCAGACCTGTTTCAAGACTTAAGCAGAGAATCAAAACGGCCAGGGAACTGGGATTTAAAACAATACTTGCCCCGGAAGCCGAAGACGGATCAGTAAAAGTACAGTCTGTAAAAGATATGATAAAAGTACTTTTCGCCAGATAAAACGCACCAGCGATGGGAGCCCCGCAGTCGACCGCAGGGAACAAAGTGGACGAGGACGATGAGCGTTAGCGAAGGGCGGACGCAGCGACCGGCACTTGTGCCGGTGGTGCCATATAATTTCTGAAATTAACCGGCCAGAGCTTCAACAGGATCAAGACGGCTCGCACCCATGGCAGGACTCAGACCAAAAATAACTCCAACCAGAACTGAAAAAACAAAGGACACAAGACAGGCAGAAATCTGAACTGCAAAAGGCTGTCCTTTAATGTACTGAACTGCAAAGCTAATAAGTATTCCCAGAATGACACCCAGTGTTCCACCCAGAAGCGTAATACTTGCACTTTCAACAAGAAACTGACGGCAGATTGCATAAGGACTTGCCCCCAGTGCTTTTCTGATTCCGATTTCCGTTTTACGTTCTGTAACAGTTACAATCATAATGTTCATAATTCCGATTCCGCCAACAAGAAGAGATATTGCGGCAATTCCAGAAAGCATAAGGGACAAAGAGTTTGTAATCGAACTCATCTGGTCAATCATTGTCTGCATGGACTGAATGCGCACTGCACCCGAAGCACCTGCCTTAAGGTCTGTAAACTCCGTTATTTCCGTTACCATCTGAGTACAGTTTTCCGGTTTTAATGCCTGAACCATAATCTGGTCAGCATCGGGATTTGGTTTGATTTTTTTAGAATAAAAACCTCGTGGAACAAAAATTCCAGTTGTGGAACTTTCCATTCCAGAAGACTGTTCCTTAAGAACTCCGGAAACAATAAAAGAAAAAGGAACTTTACTGATTACCACCAGTACATTTTTGCCAACTGCACTTCCGTCTGGAAAAAGTGAAGAGGCAACTTCACTTCCGATTATCATTTTCTGAGAACCTGCATACTCGTCTGTAACATTGAAATATTCACCATAGTCCAGTGAAAGACCGTACATCTCCAGATAACCGGTTTCAATACCTGTAATTGAAGAACTTACACTTGTTTCTCCGTAATTTACTGTGGCAGAGGTAGAATTTTTATACCAGATTTTTTTTACATTATTGATGTTGTCAAAAAGCTCCTGACGGAAAGCCTCGTCAAACCGCAGGGTAATTGAATCCCTGTTACGGCGCATAAAACCGCCTGCAGAAACACTGACAAGATCAAGGCCTGAAGAACCAAATGTATTTTCAATCTGTTTTGTAGTAGACGATCCCATGCCTGTAATAATAATTACACTGGCTACACCAATAATAACGCCGAGAAGTGAAAGAAATGTACGGGTTTTACTTCTTGAAAAATTTCTGAAGGCATCAATAAAATCTTCAATCATTTTTTCATAGCCTCCGCAAAAGAAATTGGAATCTGACGGTCATCTTTCTGAATAAGGCCGTCCAGAATATGAATACATCTGTTTGTTGCTTTACCGATTCGAGGATCGTGAGTAACTATTACAATTGTGGTTCCCGTCTGATTAATCTGACCAAACAGTTCCAGCACAGCTTCTCCTGTTTTACTGTCCAAAGCTCCTGTAGGTTCGTCTGCCAGAATGATTGAGGGCTTTGTTACAGTTGCTCTTGCAATTGCTACACGCTGTTTCTGTCCGCCGGAAAGTTCGTTTGGAAGATGGTTTATTCTGTCCTGAAGCCCTACTTTTTCAAGGGCTTCCAGAGCCATTTCTCTTCTTAACTTTTTTTCTATGCCCTGATAGCGGAGAGGAATCATAGTATTTTCAAGGACGGTCATAGACGGAAGCAGATGGTACTGCTGAAAAACAAAACCGATTGTTTTGTTACGGAGAACTGCCAGTTCTTTTTCTGACATTAAAGAAGTTTCTTTTCCGCCGATTTTTACTATACCGCCCGTTGGTCTGTCCAGACAGCCAATCATATTCATACAGGTTGATTTGCCGGAGCCGGAGGGTCCCATTATCGAACAGAATTCCCCCTGGTCTACTGAAAAACTGATACCACGAAGAGCGTGTACCTGTTCTTCACCCATAGAGTAAATTTTTGTAACCTGATTCATAAAAATTACTTGTTCTGCCATAAATGCTTTTCCTACATTCTCGGCATTCCGCCCATGCTGCCAGGTGGAGGTGCAAAACCACCGCCCTGCCCTCCGTTACCGGAAGTTTTGCCTTTTGTTGAAGTTTTCATACGGCCGCTCTTTCCTGCAGAACTCTGAGCTTTAAGAACTTCCCCTCCGGAAAGTCCGCTTATAATGTTTACATAATCAATTGTGTAGGGTTCTACTTCTACTTTTACTTTTGTTACTTTGCCGTTTTTTTCTACAATTTCGGCAAAAGCCTGTCCCTGCTCATGGCCAATGGCATAGCGTTCTACAACAATTTTATCCTCAGGCTCTGTTATGTAGATTTTTCCAGTAAAACTGAAGTTTGGAAGAATTCCTGAAGGTACATTATCAATTCTGACTTTTGCATTTACGACTGTGGCACCACGACTTGTAACTTCACCAATTGACGGAAAAGAAACAAGATATCCTTCTACAGGTTCCGGCCAGGCAGGAAACTTAAAAACAACTTTCTGCCCTGCCTTAAGTTTTGAAACATCAGTTTCTGCAATTTCAACGTCTGCAGTCAGATAACTTGTGTCTACCAGAGTTCCGATAGAATCTTTAGCTTCCAGATAGTCGCCCGGATCTACATCAAGGCTGGCAATAATACCTGTAAAAGTTGCAACGATTTTTCTGTCGCTTACTTTTCTGAGAAGAGATTTTCTCTGGGTTTCCATAAGCTTGATTTTGCCGCTTGTCTGATTCTGACGGGCAACCGAAATTTCATAGTCCAGATTAGCAAGATTATAAAGCTGTTCTGTATCATCAAGCTGAACAATAAGGTCACCTTCTTTTACATGGTCCCCTTCTTTTTTGTATACACCGACTACAGTTCCATCGTTAAGAGATTTTAAGGTCTGGCTTTTGGCAGCACTTACTGTTCCGGCGATTTCGATTACATTTTCATAAGTTTCTTTTTTAACTTTATAAAAAACCTGATCTGATTTTTTTGAGGACGCTACAATTTTTCTGGCTCCACCTATTATTGCCGCAACAAGAATCAAAGAGAGAATAACAACAGCTGTAATTTTCTGACGGGAACTAAGTTTCTTTATATTAATTTTCATTTTCGCTATTTCTCCATATCATCATAAAATAAAAGTTTGACTTCATTGTTAAAAATAAGAAGATCAATGCAGTTTATCATTATGTTAAGACGGGCTTTTTCTTTATTATTTCTGGCATTTAACAAGTCACTTTCTGTAACAACTCCCTGCTTAAGCCACTTTTCCATATCTGATTCCAGCTGATTGTACATATCGTATTCTTCGGCATAGGAATTTTCTGACCATTTTATATCGTGAAAAGTGCTGACTTTTGCCAGAACATCTGTTTCGTAATTATCCCTGGCATTTTTAACTGCTATATCTTCAAGTTTTGAATTGATTTCATCCTGCTGTTTTTCAAGTTTTGAAAGTTTCCACTGAGAAGGACTAAAGTCCAAAGAAAACTGAAAGTAAGGATTTGAATTTTTTCTTAAGTCTTCCTGGGCAGAACTGAAAGCATTTATTCCTGTTGGAACATAAGCTCCGGCAGAAGCAGATATTCCTTTCCAGTCAAAAACAAGTTTTCCACCGGCATCATCATAACCAGATACCGAAGAATTGAATTTATATTCACCTGTTGCTTTTAATGTCATATCAACATCAGCCTGGCGTTTTAATTCTGCAATCTGTTTCTGCCAGCTGGCGTTTTCAATTTTTACATAAGAATCCTGATTATGGCTGAAAATATCTTCAGCCTTTACCTGAGGAATAGCTTCAGGCAAAAAAGAAATGGAAGCATTGTATGCATTTTCTCCGGCTTTTACAGGATCGTAGTTTTCGTCCCTCTCACCTTTTTCTACTTTTTCATCACCAACTGCTGTAGTCCGTTCCAGTTCCATGCCGCACTTCTTTGCAAAAATAGCAGTTTCTCTTTCAAAAATTCTCTGCTCTTCCTGAATATTGCGTTTGTCCGACTGAACCTTTAGAAAAAGCTGGCGATATTTTGCAGAAGTTTTACTGTATCCCTGAGTTTCCAGTACACGAAGATCCAGGGAATCATCATACAGATTGCATTTGAGAGTTTGAATTGAAATAGCAGATTCATAAAGTTTTTTGAGGTTTTCGTAGAATTCTTTTTCTGCATTCAACGCTCTGTCCCGGACACTTCTCCGGGCTTCTGTATATGAGCGTTCAGCTTCCATTACGGAAATTTTTGACTGTCGGGAGCTTCCTGAAATAATACCTGCAGTTGCAGATACTGAACCGTTACTTACAGTTTTTGAATCACCTTCGATTGTGTACGGAAGAGAAAAATCAATTTGTCCATCATTGATTAAAGAAATTCCGATTACAGCAGATGGTGCAACAGTAATCCGTGTCTGGTCTTTTCCGCCTGTAGAAATTGAAACATTACCTGTAGAAAGCTTAACATCAATTCCTGCTTTAATTTTTGATGAAGACAGATCAAGTGCTTTTGACTGCGCTGTAAGAGTCACTTTCTGCAGTTCCAGATCATTTGCCAGATACCCCTGAAGAAGTGCAGAAAGTCTTTGGAACTCCGGGTTCTGAAGATAATCAGTTTCTTCTGCAAAAAGGGAAAAGGCCCCGGAAAAAAGAGAAAAACTAAATAATGAGAATACAAAAATAAAAATTCTGTTTCTTTTATTTATCATGGTTCAAATATACAGGAAAGAACCAAAAATAAGTTTAAAACAATCTGATTTTTATCTAAGAAATCTCTCAGAAACTAAATTCCCTGGGCAGGAGCAGCACCAAAAAGATTCATAAAAATCTGTGTAACACCAACAAGAAAATCTGAACCTGCATAAATTGTTCCTAATGTAGAACCCAGACTGGATAAAATAAATACAAGAAGTACTTTAAGAACTCTGTTTTTGTATACACCCTTTAAAGATAAATCATCCTGAAGTGTTTCCAGATCACTTACACGAGGCTTACATACGAGAGCCTGAACTATGCCTGTAAAAAATCCAACCCCGATTAAAGGACAAAGACTTGTAAAAGGCGCAGTAATTACTGCTGTAAGAATTGTCAGCGGGTTGCCAAGAGCCAGAATTGTACCAAGTCCAGCCAGAACAGAGTTCCAGATAACCCAGGTACTTACCATTTCAGTTCCCTTTGTTGCACCACCATAAACAAAACCTGCTGCAATCAGAGCCACAATAAGAACAGGAATAATCCATCCGAGAATTTTAGAACCAAATGATTTTGGAGGAACCGAAGAAATATCTGAAACATCAGATTTTTTTGTTCCGTCTGCAAGGCTTTTTATAAATGCTTCAACACCAGGAAGATGACCGGCTCCAAGAACTGCAAGAGTTTTATTACCTTCACATTCCCAGATTTTGCTGGCAAGATAACGGTCCCGTTCATCAATAAGTACAGTTTTTACACCTGGCATATACTCAGCCAGTTCTTTCATCATGCTGTCCATTTCTGAGCTGTTTTTCAGATTTTCAATCTGCTCTCCGCTTACTTCTTCTTTGTCAAAAGCACTGGCAATAAGGGCACTTAAAAGCTTGCATTTTCCCCAGAGAGAATTAACAGCCCAGGCTCTGCGCAAAGTTGTCTGAATGGGACGGTCAACCATTGCCACGGGAATGGAATTCTCTTTTGCGGCTTTGTCTGCAGCCCGCATTTCATCTCCCGGCTTTACACCTACATTTTTACCCATACGCCGCTGAAAACCGGAAAGAACAAGGTTTGCCAGTAACAGAAAGCCCTGTTTGTTTTTGAGAACCTTAATAATATCCAGTTTTTTCCAGCTGTCAGGATCATTAAGCGAATTGTAGCGGCCTTCATCAAGTTCAATTGCAACACAGTCAGGGTTCTTCTCTTCCACAGCTTTTGTTACTTCATTACAACTTTCCTGACTGATATGGGCAGTTCCAATTAAAATTATTTCTCTTTCGCCAAATTTAAGGACTTTTTCTGTCTGACTCATTTTTTTTTACCTTAACAAATTAACTAATTTACTTCGCCGCTTTCCCACTGAGCCATTCTGTATTCAAAGAACATTGGGCTCTGCATTGCAACAACTTCATTATAATATTTATGAGCAAGGCTGTCTTTTCCTGTTAACTGATAATAAAGTGCAAGATAGAACAAATAACGGCCTTTTTTAGTTCTGTTTGTTTCTTTCTGAATATTTGCAGCCACATCTGCATCACCGCCTTTATCGTGATACATTCTGATAAACTTATATTCCAGGCCATTGCGGTCAGGAAGTTTTTTCATCAAACCTTCTGTAAAAGTACGCATTTCCTGAATTTTTCCCATTTTGTACATACAGGCACAAATCATCAGTTTGTAGCTGATGCTGTCCGGATTCTTTTTCAAGGCTTCCTGGAAAGCTTTCATAGAATCTTTCCATTCACCTTTTTTCCAGGCAAACATTCCCAGAGATTCGTAGGCATAGTAGTACTTTGGATTTTTCTGAACTACAAGTCTGTAATATTCCAGAGCCAAATCTGTTTTATTTTCTTCATCGTAAAGACCGGCCAGGTAGGCATAACCAAGAAAGTAGTCAGGTTCAAGACTAACTGCCTTTTTCCATGCCTTTTCTGCCCCTTCATAATCCCCTACATAACGAAGATATGTTCCAAGATCAAAATAATGGTCCACATTGTTTGGTTCATATTTGATTGCAATTTTTACGTAATCAATTGCTTTTCTATACTGTCTGTTTTCTGCAGCATACTTTCCAAGATATGCGTTACCCTTAGGATTTTCAGGATCAAGTTCAATAAGACGGTTAAAAGCTTTTTTTGAGTCCTGATCTTTTTCCATGTAGTAACACATTTTTCCATAACCAAAGAGAGCATCAAGGTTATCAGGATCTCCGGAAAGAGCCTTTTTGTAATAATCACGGGCATTGCGCCAGTTTTTCTTAAGAGCCTGTTCATCAGCAAGTTCAATATTTGCACCGGGATTTACAGGATCAATAGCAAGAATGCGTTTAATAAAACCTGTTTTTGAAGCTTTATCACCTCGTTTTTTTGCCAGCATAACATTTATATCAAGTACATCAACATTCTGAGGTTCTTTAGCCAAAAGCTGAGATGCAAGCGCCTGAGCTTCTTTATCTCTGTCAGCACTCATCAAAAGAGAAGCTTTAAGGCACATAATGGCTGTATCTTTTGACAGTTCTGAAGGAATCTGGTTATAAAGATTAAGAGCCTCATCTACAGAGCCAGTTTCAAGCACTGTGCTGAGTTTCTGTACAAACTCAACTCCAGCTGAAGAATTCTGAGCAAAAGCCAGTGGAGTACATAGGGCAGCCATAAATAAAACAGCTGAAGCAATAATCATGTTTCTTTTTTGAAATAGTTTTTTCATATATATCCTCATTGATTTTGTCGCCGTCATTAGCTAAACTAACACAAATGTCAAAGCATCCATTCAGAAAAGCTATAGGACTTTCAATCCTATACAGCATTATTATTATCGGAATTTTCGTTCTTCAATTTAGAAACGAATCAGTAATTTTACGAAATATTGGTATTTTACGCATGTCTGTTGCCCAGACGCAGAACTCGGAAGGTGAAACTTCCCTCAAAAATACTGTGCAGGTTTCTTTTAAAGGTATTTCTTTTACCGCAGACGATGTTCATCCTGCTGCAATTTCAACCTATACTTCAGCAAAGAGAAAGCCTCTTACACTTTTAAGCTGGGAACAGCCTTCTCCTCTTTCATACAAGTTTAATTTTACAAACAACACTTCCATTATTTTTACAGTAAGTGACACTACATCTAAAGCTTCTCTTTCTGTAACAGCAATGCTTCCTCCTGATGCAAAAAATCTCTATCTGTATTACAAACCTGTTTCAGGCTATTCAGTTACAGAACAGAGCAAAACCCGTCAGCTCTTTAATTCAAAAAACATTTCATACACAATGTCTGCACAGAGAATTGCCGATACAGAAATTATATTTAGTCGTGAAGGAAATGTAGCAATGTACACACGCTACGACCCTTCAAAAACCTTTACATTTGCTTCAATTCCATCAGATTCAGAAACAGCAAAACTTTCACGTTACGAAGAAACAGTAAAAAAATACCGTTCAGCTCTCGTAGCTTCAGTAACAGAAGCACTTGCAGATACATCTACAATTTCGGAAACTGCCGTTGCTGCTTATGTTGCAGAACTTTCATCTCAGGGTAAATACCAGGAAGCTCTCGCAGCAGTACCAGATTCTTTCAAAAAAGGTACCCGCCGTTCATACTTCACTTCACCATATTTCAACTCACTGGTTTCTATGAACAGCAGCCTTGTTATGGCCAGTGAAAACTATGCTTCAATGGTTCAGAATGCTATTGCCCGGAATAGTCTTGATATTTTCAACGTTAACAATATTGCAGACTTTATGCTTCGTTCTTCAAACAAAGAAGCAATCGCAAAACTTGTTGCAATTCCTTCATCTGCAGGAGATTTCCAGCCTACACTTTCTCAGGCAACAGGTGTTCTCCGTACTTACAATGTACTCACAAAAGCTTCATCAGAATACGCAGCAGCCCTTACACCTGTTATTGATACATGTTTAAATGTAATTACAGCTTCCTGTACAATTTCATCTGATAACCTCATTCTTCAGGAAAAAGACACTCCTGTTAGCTTTATGCAGGCAGTAGATACTGGTACAGCACTTATTGACTACGGTACAGCAGTATCAAATCAGGATTATAAAAACGGCGGTTACATGATTGTAAACACAGCATTTGCTCAGAATGCATCTCTTGATGTACGCACAATGGCAGATGTTTATTCAATGATTGTAACAAACAATCCTGCATATCCTCACTCACTTGTTGCTTACACAAAAAATCCAGCTCCAGTTTGGGCATGGACTTGTGCCTCTAACATTACATACGAAGAAACTCCTGACGGAATGGAAGCGACAATTGTTGTCAGCTTCAAACAGGGAGACACACATTACATTATTCTTAACGGCATCAAACCATTCTCAGGAATTGAAATTTATGGACTTTCATTCCACACAGATCCCCGGTTCGAAACATATAACTCTTCAGGTTACGTTTACAACGAAAAAACACGTACCCTGTTCCTCAAATCAAGACATAAAGTTTCTAATGAAAAGATTCGTCTTTACTTTAGAAAACCTGCTGCAGAAAAACCTGCCGCAGCGAAACCTGCAGTTTCTGAGGAAAATCCTTCTGCACCCTCAACCGAAACAGCAGCGGCTTCCGCACCGGCACCTGTACCAGAACCAGCCGGGGAACAGACAGACACTTCAGACAGCGAATAAAAACCCGGTTTTTTGATATTTGCGTCAAGTGTCAAAATCCATTTTTTATAAAATTCTTTTTAAAATTTAACAAAAATTGAGTATGTTATGATATAATCATACCAATATCGACTATTAATTAGGAGTCACCGTGAACAAACGCGATTTTCCAAAAATCCATTTCTATGATCAGGATTTTGTAGACATTTATGATAAAACATGGACATGGCTTTCAAATTTCTGGGTAAATGCTAAAACTTTCGAAAACGATCCGGAAGGTTATTTCGTTTACCGTAAGCCGGAAAATCCAGATGAAAATTTTACTCCAGTAATCGATCAGTTTGAATCAATTTTTTCTTCATTCTTCCTCGTATACTCAAACAGAAATTTTCCTGCAAATCAGAATCTGGACTATTTTTACAGCAAACAGGAAGATAACGGAGCCATCCGCTGGAAGTATAATCTTAAAACAGGTGAAGTAATTACAACTCCAGACAACCCTGAAGGAATCGGTCTTCCACTTTTTGCATGGGCAGAATTCAATCTTTACCATAAATCAGCAAACAAGCGCCGTATTAAAGAAATCATGCCTGTTCTTCAGAAATATATGGAATGGGTAGATAACACATACAAACAGCCAAACGGTCTTTACAGTCCACCAATGACTTCAAGCACAATGTTCAACGCACCTCGCCGGGACTGTTATTATCCAGTTGATTTTAACTCTGCAATGGCAATTAACTGTGCTCATATGAGTGCTTTGGGAGATATTCTTAACGACAAGGAATTAAGTTTCCAGTATAAAAGAGCATATTTCTCACTTAAAACACGCATTAACAATTTTATGTGGGACAGTTCTACAGGTTTCTACCACGACTTAAACAAAGAAGAAGAACGCCTTCCACAGAAGACAATTGCCGGATTCTGGCCCCTTCTTGCAGAAATTCCAAATGCAGACAAAGCAGATGCACTTATCGATCATCTTTCAAATCCAACAACATTTGGAACAGATCATCCATTCCCTACACTTAGTGCAGACAGCCCGGACTTCAGGGAAGACGGAGAAGGCTTTAACGGTTCAGTTTACCCGGCCTTCAACTTTATGATTATCAAAGGTCTTGAAAAATATCAGCGCTATGACCTGGCTCGTGAATGTTCTATCCGCCATCTTTACTTCATTCTGGAAGGTCTTCAGCCAGCAGACGGTAAAAAAGGCGATATGTACGAAGCATATAAGCCATGTAAGGAAGGAAAAGCAGTTCTTTCTTCAGACCCGGAATATCCAAGAGTCCGCTACCTTCATACAGTAGGACTTTCTACAATTGCACTTATGATTGAAAACGTTATCGGCCTTTCAATCAGTCTTCCTCGCAAAACTGTAGACTGGATTATTCCAAACCTGGAAATTATGGGTATTGAAAAACTTTCCCTCAAACGCAACCTTATTACAATTCTTAGTAACAAGACTGTTCGCGGCTGGGAAATCCAGATGGAAAGTGAAAAACTTTATTACTTCACAATCAATATTCTTAATCAGAAGAAAAAGACACTGCCAATTCCAAGCGGCAAATGTTCAATGCTTATTGATAAACTGTAACAATACAAAAAAAACACCACCTGAATAAATTTTACTCTATTCATATGGTGTTTGCAGTCTTTAACGGACTTTTTCAGTGGTTTCCACAAAATCTGACTGTTTTTTTTAACAAAAAAGCCTGACTTTCCCTTTCAAACAGAAAAGTCAGGCTTTATTTTTTATGGGAGAATCCCCATCAACTATTCATCTTTCATATATTTATCAACAACAGCACTGAAGTTGTTAACCATCAGAATTGGCTGACGTGTAGCATCAAGGGCATCACGCCATAAAGCACCTTCAGGATCTACGAAGTTGCGTTTCATAGTTACCATTTTGATTGGAATATGAACATATTTTCCGTTAACAAGACCAACAACCATCTTAGTTTTTCCAGCCATAGCAGCATGTACAGCATAGCTTCCCAGGCGTTCACAGTAAATTGAATCATTTGCAGTAGTTACAGAAGAACGAACCTGGTAACTAGGATCAACATATTTCAGGTTAATATGAATACCTTTCTGCTTAAAGTATTCATTGATTTTGTCACGAAGATAAACACCAATATCAGCAAGTTTTTTGTTACCGCTGGCATCAGTTTCATCATTTGCCTTAAATAATTCCTGTCCGGCACCTTCAGCAACGATAATTACAGCATGATGACGTTCTTTAATCCGTTCTTCCAGATGATGCAGGAATCCGTTAGGACCATCCAGTTCAAAAGGAACTTCAGGAATAAGACAGAAGTTAGTTTCATGGCTGGCAATAGCAGTAGCAGTAGCAATAAACCCGGATTCACGGCCCATCAGTTTAACAAGACCAATACCATTAATCTGAGAGAAAGCTTCCATGTGAATAGAAGTTACAGCCTCTGTAGCTCTTTCAACAGCAGTTTCAAAACCAAATGAGCGGTCAATAAAAAGCAGGTCATTATCAACAGTTTTAGGAATACCTACAACAGCAACTTTAAGACCACGTTTTTCAATTTCATTGGCAATATCAAGAGAACCACGCTGAGTTCCGTCACCACCAATAATAAAGAGCATGTTAATTCCAAGGCTTTCAACAGAATCAACGATATCACTAACTCTGTTACCACCACCGCGACTGGTACCAAGGAAGGAGCCCCCCAGTTTATGAATATCGTCTACATTAGAAGGAGTAAGATCAATAGTATCGTATCCGCTTTCAGGAAAGAAACCCTTAAAACCAAAGCGGAAACCACGGATTTTTTTTACACCATAACGATAATAAAGGCATCGTACAACAGCACGAATTACATCATTAAGTCCAGGACAAAGACCACCACAAGTACAAATACCGGCAGTAACATGAGCCGGATTAAAATAAATCATTTCTCTAGGTCCAGCCTTCTGCATAAGGTTACTGGCATCAAGTCCGTTAGATTTATCCTGATCATCAAAAACATTTATCTTATTAAGAACAAAAGTGCTGTCTTTAACATAATTAGCACGAAATTCACCATGACGAGTAGAAAGTTCAATTGGAGAATGAACCTTGCAGGCCCCCAGAGTTTCAATAGTAAAATCATATTTCATATTTTCAGCCATAAAATCCTCCACACAAACATCCGGAAATATTAAGTAATTTTACCTTTTATCACCTTTTTAATCAAATAAAACAAAGTTCAAAATAAAAAGAAGCATGCTTTAATAACCCGACCAGCTCTTGCTCGCAGGAGCTCGCAACGATCTGGGCTAGTCCTATACTTCCAGAATGCAGCATTTCTAATCAGAAAACCTCACCGGCCATCTTCATAAAAAAACCGTTGGTTTAAATTCCTCAAAAAATAGGAGGATTTTTATGAAAAAAATCTTAAGCACAATGCTCGCAGGAGCATTGATTGCAGGCGCTGCATTTGCTGATGTAGGATTCTCTTACACAGGTGCAGCTATATTCCAGGGCACAACAAAAAAAATCAACCAAGTTGATCGCAATGACTGCCTTGCACTTACACTTCAGAACGAAATTGCTGGCGTTGTATGTGACTGGGACATCGAGGGAGACAACGTTCTCTCCCTTGATTCTTTCTACGGCTGGATGACATTCGGTCTCCCGGCAGGAAGTCTTCAGGTTACTTCTGGTAAATGGAAAAGCCGCTATGTTAGCCGCGTTAACTCAGGTGCCGGAAACCTTGACGCTTACAAAAACTACTTTGAACGCTTTAAGCCGGGTAACATCATCGAAGGTACAGTTTCTGAAGATTCTGACAACCTTACAAATAAAGCTTACTCAACAGTTCTTGCATATACTCTTGCAGACACATTGCCAGGAACTTTGATGGTTAAATTTGGTCTTGTATCAAGCGAATATAACCATGACGCTAATCCAGCAGGTATTGGCGCTAAGAACAAGGACGATAAAGACTATGCAGATGAAAAGGCAGACCGTGATGCTCAGGAAGCTGATGTATGGCTTAAATCAGGTTTTGTCGGAGAAATCTGTTGGTTCCAGGAAGGACTCATCAAGGCAAATGTTGCAGTACGCAATCTTAACAAAGATGTAACATCACTTGGTATTTTTGTAAGCCCTCTTATGGTTGCAGGTCTTGACGCAACAGTTGGATTCTCAACTGCAATCGTGGATGCTGACTTGATTAAAGACTATTCAGAAATCGCATTTGATCTTCGCGCTCGCTATGCAGTAAGTGAAAAAACTGGAATTACAGGTATGTTCAACTACTCTAACGCTGGTGTCAAAGATAACGATAAAACAGCTATGTGGACAATGCTTGGTATTGACTATGCAGCAGGCGATAACATCACATTCGTTGCTGCTCTCAAT